>JBEVKC010000172.1:0-14999 GCA_040509895.1 Novosphingobium sp.
GCATAGATTGGTTCGGATCGGTTGCAGGGGCAACCAACGGGGAATGATGGAGGAACGCTACGGGCCGTGATCGAAGGTACGCTCACTTCCCGAACTTCGCGGGTCTGGAGAGCAGGAACGGCAGGTCCGGCGAGGCAATCTTCGACTCCCGGCCGTTCGCATGGATCAATGTCACGCGGCCAACGCCGGGCGAGGCGACAACGCCCACCACCGTCTCCACCCATTCGTGCAGCCGCTCGCGGGAAAAGGTCAGCGCATCGCCGCCGGTGCTGGCCTCGCCAGCGGACTCCAACTCGTGCTCCAACTCGATAACGCGGGCGACGGCTTCATCGACGGTTGCGGGCTGTGGGGTGGTCTTCTTGCCGCTCATAATCAATCCTTTCGGGTCGCGCGCTGCTTGGCGCGGATGATGCCCCGTGGCAAGACGGGCGTGGAAGAGGAAAAACGACATGAGCGACGAAACCACCCTGCGCGTACCTGAACGGCGAATCCCGGTGCCCAAGCATCTCAGCCCGCAGGCGCAGGCGTTCCTGTCGCTGCCACCGCGCCCTGCCGACCTCGGCTACCCCGCTCTCGATGATCGCGAGGGCTGGTTGGCTCGCATCGATGCCAGCAACCAGATGATCCAGCAGATGTACCTGTCGCGCTCTCCGGCAGCACCCTGCGCCATCAAGGATCTTAAGGTCGGCGAAGCGCTGGCCTATGAGATCATTCCCGAAGGCGTGCAGCCGGGAGACCGCCGCGTCTATCTCGACATTCACGGCGGCGCGCTGATCATGGGCGATGGCGAGATCTGCAAGGCGATGGGGACCGGCACGGCCAACCGCGTCAACGCGAGGGTGATTGCCGTCGACTACCGCATGCCGCCCGATGCGCCCTTTCCGGTCGGGCTGGATGACTGCCTGGCTTTCTACCGCGCGCTGCTGGAAGAACATTCGCCGTCCGAGATCGTGGTCGGCGGCGCTTCGGCTGGTGGCAACCTTGTCGCGGCGATGTTGCTCAAGGCGCGGGATGAGGGCCTGCCGATGCCTGCAGGCTGCGTGCTGCTTTCGCCCGAAGTCGACCTCACGGAATCGGGCGACACTTTCCAGACTAATGCCGGGATCGACGGCATGGGCAGCCTGATGCAGGCGAACCTGCTGTACGCTGCCGGGGCCGACCTTAGCGATCCATACGTTTCACCACTATTCGGAGACTTCACCAAGGGCTTTCCGCGCTCGCTGCTGACGGCAGGCACGCGCGACGTGTTCCTGTCGAATGCCGTGCGGATGCACCGGAAGTTGCGGGCGGCGGGTATCCCGGCTGAACTGCATGTGCTGGAAGCAGCAGCACACGGCGCTTTCGCCGGTAGTTCGCCCGAAGAAGCGGAACTTGACAAGGAGGTCCGCCGCTTCTGCGAGGATTGCTGGGCGGGACGCTGAGGTCCCGCCCATCCCCGTCTTATCAGAGCCCGTAAAACTTCTTCGCGCAGCCAGCGATGATCCAGTCACGCTCGGCTTCCGGCACGCCGGCGAAGTTCTCGGCGATCACCTGATGCGAATGCGGGAAGGTAGTTTCGGAGTGCGGATAGTCCGATGACCACATGATGTTCTTGCCACCCGGCTTGTGCCGCAGTTCCACGCCGATCCGGTCAGAGATGAACGAGGCGTAGATATTCTCGTCAAAGTAGTGGCTGGGCGGGTGCTTGATCTCGCATTCCGTCCAATGCTTCTGCATGCGCCAGGTGCGGTCCATGTATTCGCAGGCCCACGGGATCCAGCCCACGCCGCTCTCGATCAGGCCGATGCGCAGGTCGGGGAAGCGATCAAAAACGCCAGAATAGATCATGATCGCAGGCGGTTCGAGCATCGCAACCTTGCCCATTGGGATGTCGGGCAGGAAGTTGGTCTTGTCCTTGTAGCGTGAAATGCGCGCACCAAGGTGGAAGGTCAGCGGCATGTCGAGTTCCACCGCCGTCGCCCACAGCTTGTCGAACTCGGGATCGCGATACTGGCGCTTGCCGTTGGGATCACCGGTCATCGCCTGCCAGACCGAACCGTCCTTGCTGAACTGATCAAGCGATTGTGGAAAGGCGGGCAGGTTCACCGCCACGTCGCCGCGCTTCTTGGCGGCGCGCATGCCGGCGATGGTAACGTCCACATCGACTGTAGTGAGGAAGGCAACGCCGTGAAGGCGGCCGTTGCTGTCAGCACAAAAGTCCGACTGCCAGCGATTGAACGCGTCGAAGCTGTCGAGATAAAGCTCCAAGTTGCCGGTCGAAAGCGGCCCGCCGCCAAAGACGACGCCCACGTCGATGCCATCAAGGTCCATGTCGGCCACGCGCTGCCCGGGCATCCAGCCGCCAGTGCGCATGTCGGAAAGCTTGCCGGCGTTCTTGTACTGGTTGAAGTCGCGTCCTGCCTGCGACTGCATCAGGTTCACCGCGCGGCGGGTACCTTCGAAGACGATGTAGTCATATTCACCGTCGCTTTCCACCTTGGGGGCAAGGTCGCGGAACTGGGGCGAAAGGTACTCGGCCCAGAAGGTCGGCGGCGGCGTGACATGCACGTCAGCGTCGATGACGAAATCGGCAACGCGCGCCTGTTTGTCGATCGAGTGGTTTACGTCGAAGGTATCGGCCTCGGCCATTGTCCATTCTCCCAATCCCGCTTCGGGGTCTTGTCGGAGAATTACCAGTGGCGGATGGCGACTGCAAAGCGAGAGGCACCGCATTGGCGGTGCGCGAGGCAATGCTGGACGATCTGCAATGGGGCGGACGCTCCTGCCGGAGAGGCGCCCGCCATCATTTCTCAGCTGTCGTAGCCCCGCTTTTCGGCCCAATCGTCGGATTCGCCCGGCTTCATCGTTGCGGTCGGCACTTTGCCCGATGCGGTCTTGAGGTCCCAGCCAATCTGGTCAGCATGGTCTTCCAGCGGCATGCGCATGGCGGAGATCGACCATGCAATCATTACGTAGTGTCCAATGGTGTGAACGAAGTCCATCATCTGGCGGCGGTCATAGAAATTCGACAGCTCGGCCCAGGTTTCGTCCGACAGGTCATTGGTCTCGATCAGCTCGTCCACGCCCTTGATGACCACGCGGTCCTCATCGCTCCAGTCCCCGCCCGACACGCCTTCCTTGATGGCAGCGATCTCCTCAAGGCTCATGCCGAGGTTCAGCGCGTAGCCGACGTGGTTGTGCCATTCGTATTCCGACTTGGTCAGCCATGCGACGCGCAGGATGATGATCTCACGCGCGCGCAGGGGCACGGTGTTGGTGACGAGAAGGTGCTTGCCCCAGATGTTGTAGGCATTCGCGAGATCGGGGTGGTTGGCCATGACCATGATGATGTTGGTCTTGGAACCTTCCTCCCGGGCGTTCGGCTCACCCCAGAACTCGAAGACCTCGCGCGATTCGTCGGTCCATTCCTCGCGCGGGAGCTTGGGAATGCGCCACTGGGTCTTGCTCATGTCTGGTCCTCTCGGGGTAGATGGGGGTTTGGCCTTGTCCTTCCCTGAGCCTGCCAGCCAGTCAACCCGGGATCGCTTCGCCACGGCGCTTGTTTGATTCCACGTCAGCATAGCCAAAGTGGTTGGCGGCACCGGCCCGCTCCCAGCCGTGAGGCTGGAAAAACCTCCTATGAAACAGGTTGCATCATAACGCCGGAATCGTGCATTCTTGCGCAAACAGCTCGCGGACTCGATCCGGCGGGCACCGGAAAGGATCGCCTTATGACTACCCTCGCCGAACTCGACCTGCCGCATGTCGCGATGGACGACCCGGCGTTCGCCGCAAATCCGCTCCCGGGATTCGAGGAAGCGCGGCAGAAGCATCCGTGGCTGGCAAAATCCACCTACGGTATCGTCATTACCGAATATACTGCCATGCGCGACCTGTTCGGCCGGGACGAGCAGCTTCGCCCGCCCTATGCGGACATCGTCGGCGTACTCGGGCTGGAGGGTACCCCGTGGGGTGACTTTACGGAGCGGCAGCTGATCTCTTTGCCAGTGGAGAAGCACCGCTTCCTGCGCAACACCTTCGCGGCCAAGTTCACTCCGCGCTATGCCAATGAACTGCGCCCGGTCATGCGCTCGACCATTGCCAAGCTGCTGGACGAATGGGCGCCGCGAGGGGACATAGACTTCGAGGAATTCGCCTCGAACTTCCCGATCTCGGTGATGTTCAGCCTTGTCGGCGCACCGCAGGACGGCATTGCCCTGCTGCGCGAGGATCTTGAGGCCATCGGCCTTGCCCACAGCTATGAAATGGACCGCTTTCCGCGCATCCAGGAAGGCATGGTCCGGCTGGACGACTATGTGCAGAAGATCATCGCCGAACGCCGCGCCAATCCACACGCCACACAGGAAGACCTGCTCGACCTGCTGATCGCCACGGGTGACGAAGGCAAGGTCAGCCATCGCCAGCTCGCCGACCTCATCATGTTCTTTTTCCTTGCCGGGTACGACACATCGAAAAACGTGCTGACCTACATCATGTACACCCTGCTCGATTACCCGGAGATCTACGCGCGCTGCGCCGAGGATCACGATTACTGCCGCAAGGTGATCGAGGAAGGCCTGCGCTGGTTTAACCCCAGCACCGTCGGCCGCGTGGTCGATCAGGAGTTCGAGTTCCGCGGCGTGACCTTCCCCAAGGACCAGATGCTGTTCTTCCCGCTCAGCATTTCGGGCCGCGATCCCGGCACATTTGCCGAGATGGGTGAGTTCGACCCGGACCGCCCGGTCGATCCCAACAAGCGCCACCTCGCCTTCGCGCTGGGCAAGCACATGTGCCTTGGCCAGTACATCGCTCGCGCCCAGTTGCAGGAGGCGCTCCATCAGGTCGCCCAGCGGATGAAGAACCCCAAGCTGAAGGGCGAACCGGGGCACCGTCCGTTCTTCGGCGCGTGGGGTCTCAAGGGCCTGCCCATCGAGTTCACGCCTGCACGGGCTGCAGAAGTCGTCGCCTGACGGGCGGCGCCGACGGCATCCACAGGGAATGACGCGTTGAAGCGTTGAGGCGCGGGCTCTCCCCCGCTAGTCATGCAGGGTGAGCCTCCACCGCTACATCCTTGTCCTCGCCGGAGCCGTGGCGACGTCGGTGATATCCTTCACCTCTGTCATGGCGCATGGGCCTTCCTTCATCGCCAATGTTGAGGCGGGCGCTGAACAGGCGCGCGACAGAGCCGGGGGGCAGGGCATAGATGTGCGCTTCACCACGCAGCAGGGCTGGCTGACCCGCCACCCGGTGCTCAGCGGCGGAAACCGGCTGCCGCCGTTTTTCCGGGCGCGGGCGGCGGCGGCAATCGCTCATGCACCGGGCGTAGGCGGCGTTCACTGGCAGCCTGACCGAAACCGCATAACCGGCGCATACCGGATCAACGAACCGGACGAGCTTCATTGCCAGGACAAGGTGGAGGCCATCCTTCGCGCCCGCTCCATCCGCTTTGCAGATGCCAGCGCAGCCATCGACCCCGCCAGTAGCGTCGTACTGAACGAAGTCGCCTCTGCTTTGCGCCCCTGTGTTGGAAGCATCATCGCCATCATCGGCCACACTGATGCGAGCGGCAATCCGTCAACGCACCGGGCACTCTCGCAGCAACGGGCGGAAGCCGTGCGCACGGCGCTGATCCGCCGGGGTATCCCTGCCGACGGCCTGCGCGCGCGCGGCGAGGGCGCTAGCCACCCACTTGAGGGGCTGGACCCATATGACGCCGCGAACCGGCGAATCGAATTTTCCGTCATCTCGGTCCGGCCGCTCCATCCGACGCCGGTCGATACGCCCGACGCGGGTTAGAGGAGCTTCCAAATGCCACTGTGGCTTGAAATGCTCATCCTCATGCTGCTGGCCTATGCTACCGGGCTGGGAATCGGATGGTTCTGGTGGAGCCGGGGAGGAAAACGGCGATGATTCAATTGATCGAAGCGAACTGGCTGGCGCTGATACTGGCGCTGATCATCGGCCTGCTGGTCGCATGGTGGCTGTTCGGGCGGGCCTCATCGGTCGCAAAGCCTCGCGACCGCCGTCCCGACGTATTGGACGAAGGCGCCGCGCCCGCCCAGCGAAATCAGGCGTTGATAGATGCCCCGCCTGCTGCGGCATCGGCGATAGTTCCGCCGCCGGCCGCCGGGGGAATGGCTGGAATTGGAGAGATAGTTGCGGTCGCCGCACAGGACACCGTCGAAGCTGCCACACCCCCCGCCCTGACAGAGACTGAAGCTGACGATCTCTCACAGCTCAAAGGCGTGGGGCCAAAGCTTGTCGCCTTGCTGCACGGCCTTGGCATCACCCGCTTCGCCCAGATCGCCGCCTGGAGCGACGAGGATATCACTGGCATCGACGCGCAACTGGGTAACTTCAAGGGCCGCATCACCCGCGACAACTGGGTGGAGCAGGCCAAGTTCCTGGCAAGCGGGGACCGCGTCGGGTTTGAGGCGCAATTCGGCAAGCTCTAAGATCGCGCAAGCCTCCCCTTCCACCGAAGGGGAGCGCTAGTTCGCGGCTGGCTCCCCGATCGGGCTAATCTGCTCAACCTTGTGACCGGCGCCATCCTGAAGTCGATGGGACTCCAACATCGCTGTCGTCTCGATCAGGTCCAGAGCGCGCTGCGTTTCGGAATAGCGTCGGGCAGCGTCGATCCAGCCGCGTGCGGAAGGGGCGCCGGGCAGGCGTTCGACTTCGGCAACAGCTTCATCCACCTTGCCCGATGCCAGCATCAGCCGCGCCCGCTCGACCCGGTTCTCCGGAGCGGGAGACGGCGTGGTCTGGCGGCGAAGCACGACAAGGTTGGACAGTTCGCGCTTTACGAACGTCCACGCATCCTCGTTTTGCGGGGCGCTGACAAGCGTTGGGCTCGACGCGACAAGCTGGGCGACAAGCTGATCCAGCGTCACCGGCTGCTTTGCGGCGGCGATAATCGTCTTTACGGCATTGGGCTGGGCATCGCCAAAGCGCAGGCGAAGCTGGTCTTCCAGATAACCGAGCGGCTGGCCGCTATCGATCTTGCGCCGCACGGCGAAGGCGACAAGCAAAGCCTCGGCGCGCGCGGCGTTGCCGGACGCGGCTTCTGCCTTCAGGTCCAGCCGTGACATCCGCTCTTCCATCAGCGCCAGCCGGGTTTCGACAGCGCCCAGCGCCGGATTCCCTTCAGGCAGCGGCAGCGCGGACTGAGCATCAGGAACCGCAGCAATCTTGGTTGCAGGGGCTACCTGCTCCACCGCCACTGGCCGGCGACCGAACAGACTTGAAAACTTCCCGTTCCAGACCAGCCAACCGGTAAGGGTAATGCCGACAAGGAAGGCAAGCAGCGCGACGATCAGCATCGCCCGCCCCGATCGCGGCCTGCGCTCCATAGCGCCAGACGGCAATGTGTTGAGTTCGTCCTGCATCCAGACCCTTATTATCTAGCAAAAGCTATGCTGCGGATGACCCGTCGGTGCTTTTACACATATTGCGGGCCAACGCCAGAAGCGCCGTATCTTCCGGCTTGGCCGCGATTTCCAGCCTTTCCCATCCGGCACCCGCGGCATTCGCAATGCGCGGCCCCATGGCCGCCAGCGAGATATGGGCGCGTGCCACCGCCAGCCGGTCACATTCAGCTGCAAAGTGGCGGGCTGCCTCGGCCGAATGCAGCATCACAACGGCCGGTGAGGTGAGCAATTCGGCCAGCTCCGGCGGCATCGCCAGCGCATTGCTGGCATAGGTCACGCGCTCCACCATTTCCGCCTCGGCTGGCGGGGAAAGCTCCAGCCGTTCGCGACCGGCGAGGCGCAGAAGGCTTTTGTGGGCGGGATCGATCCGTTTCAACACCGCCTGCAACCCGCCGCTGCCAACCATGGCGATGGCAAGTCCTGCCTGCTGGGCCACTTCGGCCGTCGCCCGGCCAACCGCATAGGTCGGCTTGCCGACATAGAGTTGCAGCTGCACGCCTGCATGACGCACGGCATTGGCACTGCCGATCAGCAGGGCATCCACGCCCTCGGGATCAGGCGCTTCCCATGCGACCGGCGCCACGTCGAACAAGGGAAAGCCATAGGCATCGAGCCGCAAATCGCGAGCGACCGTCAACGTGGCGTCGCATCCCGGTTGCGGTCGGATGATGACGAGAGGGATCATTGTCCGCGAAAATGCACTGCAATAGAGGGGACAGCGCGGCGCAACAGATCGGCCGCGAGTTCTGCCGGACCATTTCCGTCACCGGGGGCGAAGCGCGCTTCTCCATCGACCCGTTCTGCGCCGTCGGGGCTGAACAAGGCCGCACGCATGAGAAGCTTTCCGTCCTCTGCCTTGGTCAGCACGGCAATCGGGCTGTGGCAGTTACCACCCAATGCGGCGAGCAGCGCGCGCTCCGCGAGCACGGCATCGCAACTGGGGGCGTCGTTTATGGCCGCAAGTATGGCGCGCATCCTTGCGTCGTCCGTCCGGCATTCGATGGCGATTGCGCCCTGTCCAGGCGCGGGAAGCCAGTCGTCGGGATCGAGCGGATGCCCCGTTCCGGTTTCGCCGAGCCGGTTGAGACCCGCCATCGCCAGCAGGGTTGCATCGGCCTCTCCCGCAGCAAGCTTTGCCAGCCGGGTGGCGACATTCCCGCGAAACGGCACGACCGAACAATCCGGCCGCGCGTGGAGCAACTGGGCAGCCCGGCGGGGTGCGGAAGTGCCAACACGCGCGCCTTGGGGCAGTTCGCGTAAGGACGACGCGCCGACCAGCACGTCGCGCACATCCTCACGCGGGAGGATCGCGGCAATGGCGATGGCTTCCGGGCGGATCGTCTCCACGTCCTTCAGCGAATGGACGGCAAAGTCGATCTCACCTGCCAGCAGCCACGCGTCGAGTTCCTTGGTCCACAGCGCCTTGCCGCCGATCTCGGCAAGCGGGCGGTCCTGTATGCGGTCGCCGCTCGCGGTCACAGGAACAAGCTCCACCGCACCTTCGTCCCAGCCATGGGCAGCGCAAAGCCGCGCGCGCGCTTCTTCGGCTTGCGCCATGGCAAGGGGGGAGCGGCGGGTTCCGAGGCGCATCGCCAGAGTGGGCGGACGGGTAGAAACGGCATCTGTCATGGGGCGCTTGTGCTAGTCGGCATTTCCGTTCAGGGAAAGCCCGCATGGAGATAGTCCTCGGCATTGAATCATCGTGTGACGAGACGGCGGCAGCATTGCTGCGCGCCGACCGCACGATCCTTGCCCAGCGGATCGCTTCGCAGGACGAGGAACACCGCCCGTATGGCGGCGTGGTGCCGGAAATTGCCGCACGTGCCCATGCAGAACGGCTGGCCCCACTGATCGAGGCGACGCTGGCCGACGCCGGGCTGGAACTTTCCGATGTGTCAGCCATCGCCGCGACCGCCGGGCCGGGCCTGATTGGCGGCGTGATGGTCGGGCTGGTGACGGCCAAGGCGCTCGCGATGGCCAGCGACAAGCCGCTCATCGCGATCAACCATCTTGAAGGCCACGCGCTTTCGCCCCGGCTGGCCGATGCCTCGCTTGAATATCCCTATCTGCTGCTGCTGGTTTCGGGTGGCCACTGCCAGTTGCTGAAGGTCGACGGCGTCGGGCAATATCGCCGCCTCGCCACGACCATCGACGACGCATTGGGAGAGGCTTTCGACAAGACGGCCAAGATCCTCGGCCTTGGATATCCCGGCGGTCCTGCAGTAGAGAGGCTGGCCGCTGAGGGTAACGCCAAAGCCGTGCCCTTACCCCGCCCGCTGCTCGGCAGTGCGGAGCCGCATTTCTCCTTCGCGGGCCTGAAAAGCGCCGTCATGCGGGCTAAGGACGCGGGCATTTACAAGGATGCCGACATTGCCGCCGCCTTCCAGCAGGCCGCTATAGACTGCGTGATCGACCGCTCAACGCGCGCAATTGTGGCAGCGGGAGAGATCACTGCACTCGTCGTCGCGGGCGGGGTTGCAGCGAACAAAGCGGTGCGTGCGGCGCTTGAAGGGCTGGCGGAAAGTAACGGGCTGCGCTTCGTTGCACCGCCGTTGCCGCTCTGCACGGACAATGCCGCGATGATCGCATGGGCAGGGATTGAACGGCTGGCGCTGGGCCAGTCCGATCCACTCGATTTCGCCGCGCGCCCGCGGTGGCCGCTCGATCCCGATGCGACCCCGGTTCGCGGCGCAGGGGTAAAGGCATGAAGGTAGGTGTCATCGGTGCGGGCGCATGGGGCACTGCATTGGCTCAGGCGCTGGCGAGCGACGGCAGCGAAGTGCTGCTTTGGGCACGCGAGCCGGAACTTGTTGAGGAAATCAACACCAGCCACACCAACAGCGTCTTTCTGCCAAGCGCCAAGCTGGCGAGCACGATCAAGGCAACCAACAACATCGCCGACCTGGCGGACCTGCCCGTCTTGCTGGCGGTCGTCCCGGCGCAGTTCCTGGCCTCTGTGCTGTCGCAACTGCCCGACAGCCCACGCGACCTTGTCCTTTGCGCCAAGGGGATCGAGGCAGGCACCGGACGGCTGATGTCGGACGTTGCCGCCGCCGCAGCGCCATCGGCCAATATTGCCGTGCTTTCCGGCCCGACCTTTGCGCACGAAGTCGCCGCTGGCCTGCCGACTGCCGTGACACTTGCCTGTTCCGGCGGAGAGGCACAGTGGCAGCGGCTGACGAGCGCCATTGCTCGCCCGGCTCTGCGGCCTTACTATTCGGACGACATCGTCGGTGCCGAGGTCGGCGGGGCGGTTAAGAATGTTCTCGCCATTGCCTGCGGCGTGGTCGAAGGGCTGGGCCTTGGCCAGAACGCCCGCGCGGCCCTGATCGCGCGCGGATATGCAGAGATGCTGCGCTTTGGCCTGTCGCGCGGCGCGCGGGCGGAAACACTGGCGGGTCTGTGCGGACTGGGCGACCTTGTCCTGACTTGTTCCTCCACCTCAAGCCGCAACTTCTCCCTTGGCAAGGCCCTGGGCGAGGGGATGAGCGCGGCAGACGCGCTGTCCGGCAAGAACAGCGTAGCCGAAGGCGCTGCGACGGCGCCTGTACTGGCCGGTCTGGCACGCGCGGAAAATCTGGACCTGCCCATCGTCGAGGCCGTCCATCGTCTGCTGGCGGGCGAGGCCCCGGCACGTGTGGTAGTGGCCGATCTCCTGTCGCGTCCCCTGCGCGCCGAACAGGGAACCGGAACTTGAACGACACTGCCGCGCAAGCGGATATTGCCGCCCTTGCCAAGGGTGGGCGCACCAACTTCTTCGGGTTCCTGCTTCGGCTCGCGGCGCGCGTGCCGTTCCTGTTCATCGCCGGCCGTCTCTATGGCGCCGATTCACTGGGCCGCTTTGCATCGGCGCTGATCGTCATAGAGCTACTTGGCATGCTGGGCTCGCTGGGGCTGAAGCGGGGGCTTGCCCAGCGGCTCGCCACCGAACCGCGCCCCCCGGCGCATATTGTGGCCGACGGACTGGCAATGAGCTTCGTCGCGGGCACGGTGCTGGCGCTGATGCTGTTCGCCTTTCCATGGCCGATGTTCCCCAGCGGCATCTACACCAACTATGACCTTCTGCTGCCCCTGGCGATTATTCCGCTGGCGATGACAGAGGTTGCGCTGTCGGCGCTGGCCTTCCGCTTCGACATCAAGACCACCGTGCAGTCGCGCGCGGTAGTGGAGCCGTGGACGCTCTCCATCGCATCTGCCGCGCTGTGGTTCGTGGTTCCGCATGGCGGCCTGTCGCTTGCCTATATCCTGTCGATCTTTGCAGCGGCGATGGTCACGGTCCTTCCGCTTGTGCGCTCCTATGGTGTGCCGCAGGAATGGCGGCCGGATCTTGGCCGCATGGCCCACCTTGCATGGATCAACCTGCCACTTGCCATTGCCGACATCGTCGAGTGGGGATCGCGCCGCCTCGATATCGCCATCCTCGGACTCTTCGCCTCACCCGCAGCGGTTGGCATCTATTGGGCAGCGCAGCAGGTGGCGAGCCTGCCGCAGAAGCTGAAGACCAGTTTCGAGCCAATCCTTGGCCCGGTGATCACCCGCAACCTGAAGGAACACAACTACGCCGCCATCGCCAAGCAGGTCTGCCAGGTCGGCTTCTGGATCACCGCCGCGCAGGCGGGCATTGCTCTCGCACTGGGCATTCCCGGCGAGGCCGTGATGGGCCTTGTCGGGCCGGTGTTCGTCGGCGGCACGGGGGCGCTCGCCTTCTTGCTTGCGGCAGAGGTCGTGGCAGCCACCGCCGTCGTCAGCGAAGCGGCGCTGGTCTATGTCGCGCGAATGCAGAACCTTGCGATCTCGGTCGCAACGATCGGGCTGCAGGCGGTGCTGACGGTGGGCGGCATGATAGTCGTGCGCGAGATGGGTTGGTCGGACGGCTATCGTGCCGCGACCGCAGCGGCCGCGTTGATGCTGTCGCTGGCCTTCGCCTCGCTCGTCAAGTCACGCCTGCTCGCGCGCATCCTGCAAGAGCCGGTGAACAACTGGCGCTGGCCGCTGTTCTGGGCCGCCGCGCCTGCAGTGGTTCTGGGCTGGCTATCGACGCAGTACCTGCCCGAGTGGGCCGAGCTTACGATGGGCATTCCCGCAATACTTGGCATCTATTGCTGGGTGATCTGGACAAAGGGCTTTGGCCCAGAGGACCGGGTACTGTTCCGCCGCAACGTCGGGGCGTAGCGGCTAGACTAACTCCCGTTTGTGCTGGCCAGGCGCGGGTTCGACTTCTGCAAGAAACTGCGCGTGATTGCGGTGCAGGTGCTCGACAACGGGGAGGTACAAGGGACGGTCGAACACGATCCCTGCGGCGTTGCGGCCGGCCCAGCGGACCTTGCCGCCCAACCCCTCAAGCCCGTTCACGCGGACGACGATTTCCTCGCCTTCACGAATGTTCAGGCTTGCGCTTTCGATCCTGCATCCGGTGACGGACAGGTCCGTGACCACCACGCGCTCGACGCGGCCCGGAGGCGCCTTGCAGCGCGCGGGCATGACCACGTCGAAGCGTTCGGCGCCGCGCTGATCGTTCGAATTGGACGAAGCCATCGTTCCTTTCCACTTCCCCCCAAGGCTGGGGGTTCAGGAAAGGACGACAGCGGACCGCCGGATTTCAGAGCAGCGAGTAGGAAGCGTCGCTTTTGTCGCGGCGGCCGGTCTGCACGGCCGGTTCATCGCCAATGTCGCCCACCGGATCGACGCGCGTCCAGTCAAGGATCAGCACGCGCTTGGCTATGCGCCAGTCGCCGTCGCGGCACTCCAGCCGGTCGACATAGCGGACGGAGGTGATGAAATCCCGCTCCGGTCCCTTGTCGTCCGCTGCCAGCCGGTGGGTGGCGACGGTGTAGTGCTCAGCCCATGCCGTATCGCCGTTCACCTCGACGTTCTGGTTGCCGGTGTTGTGCGTTGTCTTGACGAAATTAGGTAGCGCCTGTCGCCCCATCTCGATGAAGCCATCAAGGTCCGCCGTGCCGAAGTATTCGGTAGTCGCGTCAGGGTGAAAGCAGCTGCGCAGCAGCTCAAAGTCCATCCGGTCACAGGCGCGGCAATAGCGCATCTGGATGTCGCGGATGGCGGCTTCGGCCAGCACTTCGTCCAAGGTCTTTTTCATCTGGCGCTCCCCTACTTGCTCAGCCGCATGGCATAGGACGGATCGCTTCGGTCGCGGGAACCGCCGCTGCCACCCATGCCTGGCTCACCGGGAGGCACCGGATCGGTGCGCGACAGGTCGACGATCATCTTGCGCCGCGCAATCTTCCACTCTCCGTCGCGCCATTCCATGCGGTCTACATAGCGCCCCGACACCACGAAATCGCGCTCCGGCCCGTCGGCGCTGGCAGCGATTCGGTGCGTGGAGATAGTGTAATGCTCAGCCCAGGCGGCATCGCCCTCAAGCTCGACGAGCTGGTTGCCGGTGTTGTGCCAAGTCTGGGTGTACATGCTCAGCACCGCCCGGCCGAGTTCGATAAAGCCATCGACGCTCAGTTCCTCATGCAGTTCAACCACCGCATCTGCATGAAAGCAGCTGCGCATCAGCTCCTCGTCGCGGCGATCGTTTGCCCGGCAATAGCGGATGTGAACGTCCTTGATCGCGGCCTCGGCCACGACGTCGTCGATACTCTTCTGCACAGGCCTCTCCCGATGTTCGTATTTGCAACGAATGTGGACGACAGATCGGAGGCTGGCAATCGTCCGCGCTGTCCCCCATATCTCGCGTCATGGCCGAACTTGTCATCCGCCGGGGACTTGAGGAACCCGACACTTCCAGCAACTTTGTCCCGCACAAGCCGCAGCGGCCTGAAAAGACCGAGCCGGGCAGACCGTTCCGCATTGTCTCGGATTATGAGCCATCGGGCGACCAGCCGACGGCCATTGCCGAACTGTCCGAAGCCGCGCTGGACGGGGATCGCACGCAGGTACTGCTGGGCGTCACCGGATCGGGCAAGACCTTCACCATGGCCAAGGTGATCGAGAAGCTGCAGCGCCCCGCACTGGTGCTCGCCCCCAACAAGATTCTCGCCGCCCAGCTCTATGGTGAGTTCAAGAGCTTCTTCCCGGACAACGCGGTCGAATATTTCGTCAGCTACTACGACTACTACCAGCCCGAGGCCTACGTCGCCCGGTCGGACACCTACATCGAGAAAGAAAGCTCGGTGAACGAGGCGATCGACCGGATGCGCCACTCGGCCACCCGCGCGCTGCTGGAACGCGATGACGTTATCATCGTGGCGTCCGTGTCCTGCCTCTATGGCATCGGCTCGGTCGAAACCTATTCGGCCATGATCTTCGACCTGAAGAAAGGCGATACGCAGGACCAGCGTGAGATCATCCGCAAGCTCGTCGCCCTGCAGTACAAGCGCAACGACGCCGCCTTCGCGCGCGGCAATTTCCGGGTGCGCGGGGACAACCTCGAAATCTACCCCTCACACTATGAGGACATGGCCTGGCGCATCAGCTTCTTCGGTGACGAAATCGAGGAGATTGCCGAGTTCGACCCGCTGACCGGCAAGAAGGGCGCGAGCCTCGACAAGGTGCGCGTGTTTGCGAACTCGCACTATGTCACGCCCGGCCCGACGATGAAGCAGGCGAGCGAGGCCATCCGTT
>JBEVKC010000173.1:0-17642 GCA_040509895.1 Novosphingobium sp.
CTCGGCGCGTTCTTCAAGTTACAGCAAGTTCACGCCGCGAGCTTCGATCCGCTATGAAATCGCCCCGCGAACCAACGTCTATGCCAGCTACTCCAAGGGTTTCCGTGGCGGCGAATGGAACTCCACGGTGCCAAATGCCAATCCGGCCAACTGGGTGGACGCGAAACCGGAAACGGTCGATGCCTTTGAAGTCGGCCTCAAATCAGCCCGCGGCCGGCTCAACTTCGAAGCTTCCGCCTTCTATTATGACTACAAGAACATCCAGGTCAGCGCCGTCAGGTTCGATGGCGTTTCGACGATTACGACCCTGCAGAATGCGCCTAGCGCCGAAATCTATGGCGCCGAAGCCAGCTTTGACTTCGAAGTGATAGACAACCTGATAATCCGCGGCGGCGCAACCTACCTGCATGCCCGCTACGGTGACGGGTTTGTTTATATCGGATCCGGCGTCAATCCGCGGGGCACTGGGTTCAACATCAACAACGATCCGCTGAAAGTTGCCCCCAACGTCACCAACGTCGTACAGGACATCAGCGGCATGCAAATGGCCCGTGCTCCGGATTTCTCGGGCTTTATCGGGTTTGACTACAACATTCCCATGGGAGAGGGCGGGGTCCGTCTTGCGGCGAACGTCAAATACACGGATAGCTATGTCGTCACCGATCCTTCGATCTGGGGCGGCGAAACGCAGGCGTCCTATAACGCTCGCAAGGCACTCAATCCGAACGCCCTGCCAAACAACAACGCGCTTCTGGCCGGAACCGGCTTTGAATCGCGTGCAAACGAGCAGCGCGCCCGCCAAGGCAGCTTTGCGCTGGTCAACGCGTCGATTACCTACACCGATCCGAATGGTCACTCCTACATCCGGTTGTGGGGCAACAACCTGACGGACGAGACCGTCCGTGTGCACTACCGGCCCAGCTCTGCCACCTATATCCCGGTGGCCGAACCGCGGACCTATGGCGTAACTGCGGGCTACAAGTTCTAAGCAGCCCATATCAGTATCCGGTGCCGGCCGCGGCAAGAGTGCGGGGACAATTCCTGCACTCTTCCGCGGCCGGTACATTTCGTTTCCCACGATACCGGGTTTACGGGCCTCTCCGGAAAGCGGAATTTACGGCAAATTAGTGAACGGCCGATAGCGTCAGTTCCGGATTGCGGTGTCCCGGACGAATGGCGTCCTGATCCGCGCGAAAGACAGGCGACGATGGACAAGAGCGGCGATCACGACACAAGCGACGGTGGAACGCTGCCCCAGGTTGAGAGCCAACGCGGGGCTGAACGCTTCTCGCTGCTGATTCGTACCGCAAAGCTTGTCTATCCTTTCGGCGAATATCTCTGCATCGTCCGCGACGTATCGGCCACCGGTGTGCGGCTCAGGATTTTCCACCCTCTCCCCGCACACAAGCATGCCGAGATCGAACTGGCGAATGGCGACCGGCATCCGCTTGAATGGATATGGGAAGAAGATGGCCACGCAGGCTTTCAATTCCCGGGCGAAATAGACGTCCATGCCTTTATCAATGAGACAAGCCACTGGTCGCGCAGGCCGATCCGGCTGAAGCTGACTTTGCCCGCCGTGCTGACCACGGACGAGGGTGCTCGCGTCGCTTGGCTGCTCGACCTTTCGCAGCACGGCGCGCGCATCGAATGCGGTCAGCACCTTGCCGAGAAGCAGAAGGTCAAGCTCGAGGCCGAAGGGCTACCGCCGCTGATCGCCAACGTCGCATGGCGTTCAAGCCCCCACTATGGGTTGGTCTTCCAGCAAACGTTCACGTTTGAAACCCTGGCCAAGCTGGTGGCAGGGCTGCAGGCCGACGAGGAAGCGGGCCAATCTTCGCCGGATGTGCGCAAGGGTATTGCCTGATCTTCCCCCCTTCAGTTGGGGCGGAACAACATCGCGTCACCGTTCATGCAATAGCGCTTTCCGGTGGGTTTCGGCCCATCGTCAAAGACATGGCCAAGGTGCCCGCCACACCGCGCGCAATGCACTTCGGTGCGCGGGTAGCCGACTTCGTAGTCGATTGACGTTCCGATAGCGCCCGGCAGTGGTCGCCAGAAACTGGGCCAGCCAGTGCCGCTTTCGAACTTGGTAGCAGAAGAAAACAGCGGATGCCCATCCGCCGCGCAGACGAACGTTCCCGGCCGCTTTTCGCGCAGCAGCGGAGAGGTCCCCGGCGATTCGGTCCCCTTCTGGCGAAGGATATGGTACTGGTCAGGCGTCAGGCGGCGGCGCCACTCGGCGTCGCTGTAGGCCACCGGAAAGGTCCTGGCCTGCGCATCGCCCCCGCCGCATGCCGCGATTGCGGGGAGCGCAGCCGACGCACACAGCCAACCCACAAGACGGCGGCGGGTAAGCACGGTATCAGCCATGGCGCGATCCTTTGGCGGTTTCACCAGGCCAAGATCGTCATCTATCGGCCGAGATCAAGCCCTTGCAGCCGCTGCCGAGCGTTTAAACAGCCAGCGCTTCTTTACCCTGCCCTGTGGCCCCGACTGCATGACCCGGGTGCGGAACAGCCTTGCCCCGGCGCGAACCAGCACGATGACGCACAGGGCCTGCCAGGCGATAGCCGCCAGATGCGTCCAGAGCGCCGGGTCTTGGGCGGCGCGCGCCAGCATGGCGAAAGGCGAACTGAACGGAACGATGATAGCGGCAAGCTCCATCGACGTGCCCGGCTGTGACATGGCATAGCTGGCGAAGAAGAATACGACGAGTTGCAGCATGGTTGCGGGCATGGAAAGCGTCTGCACTTCACGCACCGTCGTCGCCAGTGACCCGATGGCAAGGAAGATCGAACCGATCAACAGGTAAGCCATGGCGAAATAGATCGCGCCCAAGATCAGGAACAGGGGCCAGCCGACTGCCGGAGCCGCAAGGTTGGTGAACATCGGTCCGGTGGCAAGGCCAAGGCCGATGCCCGCCGCACCCCACACGCAAATCCCGACCAGCGACACGCCCAGCATGGCAAGCAGCTTGCCAAGAAACACGGCGTCCATCGGGATCGCGGCAGCAAGAATCTCTATGATCTTGTTGCCCTTCTCCTCGACAAGGTTCGACAGCACCATGCCGGCAAGCAGCATCGTGAGGAGGAACAGGATCATCTGACTGCCTTGCGCTGTCACCAGCCGGTCGCTGCGCTGGTCTGCCTTGCTGGTCGCAGTTGCCGCCAGCGCCACGTCGGGCCAAACCTTGGGCCCGTCACCCAGTGCCTGGGCCGCAACCATGGAAACCGGTCCCTGCCAGGCAGCGATGCGGTTGTTCGGCCCGGTAAGCACGGGCGCGGCGGGTGTGCCGGTGGCGATTGCGGCAAGATTGGTGTTCTGCCCCTTTAGCGCGGCCTGCGCATCAAAGTCCTGACCGGGCGTCAATTTCTGCACCACGACAAATTCGGGAAGGGCACCGCCAATCCGCGGCGCGAGTGCCTCACGCGCTTTCAGCATGGCATCAACATCCGCCGCCGCCATGGCGATCCCCAGTTCGGGCCGATTGGTGTTTTGCTGAACCTTTGCACCGATGCCGCCCGCCAACGCCCCGACCAGCACCGGGAAAAGCGGCCCCAGCAGGAAGAAAATGAAACTGCGCGAAAACAGGATCGCGGTGAAATCACGCCGGGCGATCACCATTGCGGCGCGGAATGTGGAAAGCCTGCCGCTCATCACGCCTGCTCCTCGTCGCTATTGCCTGATTCCAGCGCCTTTGCCGCTGCTTCCCCGGCGATCGCGACAAAGGCGTCGTGCAGGCCCGCTCGTTCAATGGAGAGCGAGAGGATGCCCGCATCCCCTTCGATCAGCGCGCGCAGCAAGGGTTCGACGCCGCTTTCGGGCAGGGAGAAGTGCCAGAAGGCGCCCTCACGCTGTGCATCGGCGGGCAGGGCGGAACGCCATGATCCTTCCTTGGCCCGTGTCTCCAGCCGGACCTGTGGGCGAATGCGATCACGGGCAACGTCGACCGGTCCCGCAAAGGGCACCTTGCCGCCAGCGATGATCGCCACTTCGTCGCACATGCGCTCTGCATGGGCGATGACATGGGTGGAGAAGATGACGGTCGTGCCCCTTTCAGCAAGGCCGCGGATCATCCGCTCCAGCTTGCCCTGGTTCAGGGCGTCGAGGCCGGAGAAAGGCTCGTCGAAAATGACAAGGCGCGGTTCGTGCACCAGCGTTCCGAGCAATTGCACCTGTTGAGCCATGCCCTTTGAAAGCTGGCGAATCTGCCGGTCCGCCGCATAGCCAAGGCCGTGCTCTTCCAGCAGTGCACGCCCGCGCTTGCGTCCTTCGGCCAGCGGCAGGCCGCGCAGTGCACCGACGAAAGCAATCGCCTCGTAGGCTTTCATCGCCGGATAGAGGCCGCGCTCTTCGGGCAAGTAGCCGATGGCATGAGCGACATCGTGCGGCCGTTCATGTCCCAGCACCCGGCGTACCCCGGCGTCGGGGTCGATAATGCCCAGCAACATGCGCAGCGTCGTGGTCTTGCCTGCGCCGTTGGGGCCGAGGATGCCATAGATCGAGCCTTCAGGCACCGACAGGTCCACGCCATCGACCGCCGTATAGCCGTCGAATCGCTTTACGAGCCCGCGCGCTTCAATCGCGAGCGGCCTCTCCACGGCTGCCGGTACGTTGCCGGCCGCCTGCCAATCCCCTAGGTCCATCTTCATTGGCATGGCATTAACCCTGCCCCGTGAACAGGAGCAGCAGCAAATTTGGTTAACGCGCCGGTCATGAATGAACTGCGCAACGCGCTGGAGGAAGAGGCCACCCGCCTTGGCTTCGGTGCGTTCGGCATAGCTCCGGCGGCGGAGGATGCCGAGGCTGCTGCGGGGCTGGAACGCTGGCTGGACGAGGGAATGCATGGGCAGATGGCATGGATGGCAGAGCGGCTCCACCACCGCCGCAGCCCGCAGGATCTCTGGCCAGAGGCGCGCAGCGTCATTGCCCTTGGCATGAGCTATGCCCCAGCGGCGGACCCGTTGGCTCTGGCCGAAGCGCCCTCGCGCGCGCGAATTTCCACCTATGCTCAGGGGGCCGACTACCACGACGTCGTAAAGAAGGCGCTCAAGGCACTCGCCCGCTGGTTGGTCGCGGAAGCGGCCAAGCAGGGTTTGGGCGAGATTGGCGTGAAGGTCTTCGTCGATACGGCTCCGGTAATGGAAAAGCCGCTCGGGGCTGCTGCGGGAATAGGCTGGCAGGGCAAGCACACCAATCTCGTCAGCCGCAACCACGGTTCATGGCTATTCCTTGGGGCGATCTATACGACGCTGGAACTGCCGCTGGATCGCTCGCACGCGGATCGCTGCGGCAGTTGCACCGCCTGTCAAGTCGCCTGTCCAACTGATGCTTTTCCGGCGCCCTACAAGCTCGATGCGCGGCGTTGCATCAGCTACCTCACCATAGAATACAAGGGCCCCATTCCCGACGAATTCCGCAAGGCGATGGGCAACCGCATCTACGGCTGCGACGATTGCCTGGCGGCGTGCCCATGGAACAGCTTTGCCAGTGAAGCGCAGGCGAACAGGGCGTTCCTGCCGAGGGCAGAGCTGGCCGCGCCAAAGCTGGGTGAATTGCTGGCACTGGATGATGCGGGCTTCCGCAAGCTGTTCGCAGGCTCCCCCATCAAGCGCATCGGACGGGACCGGTTTGTGCGCAACTGCCTGATCGCGGCTGGGAACAGCGGCGATGTGGCGCTGGCACCGCAGGTCAAGGCGCTACGGGGTGATCCCGATCCGGTGGTTGCAGAAGCGGCGGAATGGGCGGCGCGCGAACTGGCGGCCGCCTGACACCCCGTTACGCCGGCAGCAGGTCCTTCAGCGGCACGCTTGCATCAGCCAGCTTTGCTACATCAGGGTGGACCTTGGCCTCAACCAGCTTGCGGCCCTGCACATAGTCCTTGACCATGTTGACGCAGTCGAGCGCTATCACCCGGCCGCCCTTCAGGTAGACCACGGAGAACGCCCGTTCTCCCGGGCTGCCGCGCACCACAGTCTGGTCATAGCCAACCGAAAGCCCGGCGGTCTGCAGGCGCAGGTCATACTGGTTGGACCAGAACCAAGGAAACGCGTGATAAGGCTGGGCATCGCCGCAGATCTGCTTGGCAACGCATGTCGCCTGATCATTGGCATTCTGCACCGATTCGACGCGCATTACCGTGCCGTCGGCGTATGCGGCCGCAAAGGCGGCGCAGTCACCGATGGCGAACACGTCAGGCAGCGAAGTGCGGCAGAACTCGTCGATATCGACGCCATTGCCGCCGGTCGCCCCAGCCAGCAACAACGGGCCGACAGCAGGAACGATGCCGATTCCGACAATCACGGCATCGGCCGGGATCACGGTGCCATCGGCAAGGCGAACACCGGTCACCCGGCCCTCACCCACCAGCGCCTCGACTGCTACATCGGTGCGAAGGTCAACGCCGTGGTCGCGGTGCTCCTTTTCGTAGAAGGCGGAAAGCTCTGGCCCGGCCACACGCGCAAGAACACGCGGCAGGGCTTCAAGCAGGGTCACTTTGCAGCCAAGCTTGGTCAGCACCGCTGCTGCTTCAAGCCCGATATAGCCGCCGCCGATGACGGCGATGTTCTTCACGCCGCCGTCGATCTCACCCATGAGCTGGTCGCAGTCGGCGTGGGTGCGGACGGCGTGGATGCCTGCCAGTTCGGAGCCTGGGCAAGAAATCCGGCGCGGATCGCCGCCTGCGGCCCAGACCAGGAAATTGTAGGTGCAGCTTTCGCCGTTCGACAGCGACAGAGTCTTGGCCGCCGGATCGACCGCCAGCACTTCGGTGTTGAGGACAAGCTCAACCTCTTTCTCATGCCAGAAGGTCGTCGGGCGGATGTAAAGCCGGTCAAAGGTCTTTTCGCGGGCGAAATATTCCTTCGAAAGCGGCGGCCGCTCATAAGGTGGCTCCGGTTCCCGCCCGATCATGGCGATAGAGCCGGTGAAACCATTCTGCCTGAGCGCGATGGCGCATTGCGCCCCGCCGTGCCCTGCTCCCACTATTACGACGTCTGCGTGCATCATGTCCTGCGCGATTGGCGAAAATTACTGCTGCGTCAATGCCGAGTCGCGATGCAGGCAACATTGATCGCGCGCAAGATCATTTGCTGCGGCGCGCAAGCAGGCTGCGCGACTGGCTCGCGATGCGGGCAAGCATGGCGGGAGTCGGAGGCGCCGCAGCCTGCGCCCGGGCGACCAGCTTGCGAAACTGGGCGATCGCCAAGGCATTGGCATCCGCCCAATTCGATACCGCCGTTGCCAGATCGACCTTGCGACCTGCCACGCGGCGAAGGAATTCAAGCCGCACCTGTTGGAAGTCCCGCGCAAGTCCGCCGACAAGCAGCCGCTCCCAAGGGTCGGAAGGGTTCATCCGCGACGCGGTCATGCGCGCCCAATCGAGACCCAGTCGTGCACCAATGTCGCCGAAGGCGTGTGTCAGGGTGCGGATATCGACTTCGCTGTCGCGGGCCAGCCGGGCGAGGCCGATGGCACCGTCCATGTCGAACAGGTGGGCGACCATCAACGCCTCACGCTCTGGCGCACCCGCATCAAGCAAGGCGGAAAGTGTCTTGCCGGACTGCGTCCGCGCCTCGCCAGCAAGAAGCTCGGTCGCGGCGTCCGACAGTGCGCGTACACCGGGCGCCAGTTCGGACACAGCCTTCGAAGGCACCAGCGTACCGGGGCTTGCCCGCAGCAGGTCCGCCATCTGCGCGCGCAGGGCCTGCGCCGCGCGGCCGAAAAGCAGCAGCCGTGCCTGCTCACCCATTGAAGCGCTTTCTATCGCCTGCCAGATCGCCTGCATGCCGAACATCTGTTGGGCTGCGGCAAACGCCGCGCCTGTCTGGGCAAGGGAAGCGCCCTCCTCCTCCGCCAGTTCGAAGGGATGAATGATCCCCATCCGGTTGATCAGCCGGTTGGCGAGCTTGGTCGCGACAATCTCGCGCCGCAGCCGGTGGCTGGCAATGTCTTTCTTGTACTTCCCCTGCATCGCCGCCGGGAAGGCGGAGACGAGTTCGTCTCCCATGCCGGGATCGTCGGGCAGTGCGGATTCCTCGAAGGCATCCTGCAGTGCCAGTTTTGTGCTCGATAGCAGCACTGCCAGTTCTGGACGGGTGAGGCCCTGACCATCGGCGGCGCGGCGGATCAGCGTCTCGTTGTCGGCCAACCCTTCGGTCCGGCGGTCGAGATGGCCGGCTTCCTCCAGCGTCTCGATGATGCGGATGTGCGATGCCGTTGCGCCAACGCCGCTCGATCCGGCGATGGAAAGCGCAAGGGCCTGCAGCCGGTTATCCTCAAGCACCAGCGCGGACACTTCGCCCGTCATGTCCTCAAGCAGCTGGACGCGGCGATTTTCGGAAAGCCGCCCTGCCCGCTTGGCCGAGGCGAGGGCGATCTTGATATTCACTTCGTTATCGGAGCAGTCGACGCCCGCCGAATTGTCGATGAAGTCGGTGTTGTTGCGGCCACCCTGCAGCGCGAACTCGATGCGCCCGGCTTGGGTGCAGCCAAGGTTGGCGCCCTCACCAATCACCTTGGCGCGTACCTGGCCGCCATCGACGCGAACCGAGTCATTGGACGGATCGCCCACCGTCGCGTTGTTCTCGGCCGAGGACTTTACATAAGTGCCGATACCGCCGAACCACAGCAGGTCGACAGGGCTTTTCAGGATGGCATTGATAAGGCTGTCGGGGTCCATCGAATGTGCGTCGATGCCCAGGACTTCGCGGGCCTGCGCGCTGAGGGGTATTTCCTTCTGGCTGCGCGGGAAGACGCCGCCACCCTTTGAGATGAGCGCCTTGTCGTAATCGTCCCAGCTTGATCGGGGGAGGTCGAACAGGCGCTGGCGCTCCGCCCAGCTCTTGGCCGGGTCGGGGCTCGGATCGATGAAGATATGGCGATGATCGAAAGCCGCGACGAGGCGCAGCGCCTTGCTTAGCAGCATGCCGTTGCCGAACACATCGCCTGACATGTCGCCGCAACCTGCAACGCGAACGCTGTCGGTCTGCACGTCGATGCCCATTTCCAGGAAATGGCGTTGCACCGAAAGCCATGCGCCGCGGGCGGTGATGCCCATGGCCTTGTGGTCATAGCCCTTGGACCCGCCACTGGCGAAGGCATCGTCCAGCCAGAAGTCGAACTCCTCGGCAATGGCATTGGCCGTGTCGGAGAATGACGCCGTCCCCTTGTCGGCGGCAACGACGAAATAGGGATCCTCCCCATCGCGCACCAAGATGCCTTTGGGATGGACGACCTTGCCCTTCACGAGGTTGTCCGTGATCGACAGCATCGATCGGATGAAGACCTGATAGGAAGCCCTGCCCTCCGCCAGCCAGCCTTCGCGGTCGCGGCTCGGGTCGGGAAGCTGCTTGGGATAAAAACCACCCTTGGCGCCCGTCGGCACGATGACCGCGTTCTTCACCCGCTGCGCCTTCATCAGGCCAAGGATTTCGGTGCGGAAGTCGTCCCGGCGATCAGACCAGCGCAGACCGCCACGCGCAACGGGTCCAGCACGCAGGTGGATGCCTTCAACGCGGCGCGAATAAACGAAGATCTCTCGCCACGGCACGGGCTTCGGCAGGCCGGGAATGAGGACGGAATCGAGCTTGAACGCCAACGCATCGCGGCCTGCCGGAATGAACGCATTTGTCCGCAGCATCGCATCGATCATGGAGCGGTAGGCGCGGAGCAGGCGGTCATCGTTGATGGCGGACACGCGGGCCAGGCCCTCGCGGATCGCCTCTTCCGCCTTTGCGCCTGCCTTGTCCCGGTCGCCTGAAATGGATGGGTCATGCCGGGCCACGAACAGGTCAACCAGCCCACGCGCTACCTGCGGGGCGGCAGCAAGGGCATCAACCACCGTGGCGATGCCGTAGTTCATTCCTGCCTGCCGCAGGTAACGATACCACGCGCGCAGCCAGTTCGCCTCATGCGCGGCCAGCCCGGTGCCCGAGACAAGGCGGTTGAAGGGATCATTCTCGGCCGTGCCGTTGAGCACCTCCGTCAGCGCTGCTTCGATGGCTCCGGCACGCTGGACAAGTGCCTCGGCGGTCGTGCCAAATGGCAGGGCCAGCTCGAAATCATGGATCGCGCCAAGCCGCCCCTCGTCAAGAAGCGTCGGCATTTCGCCCAGCACCCGGAAGCCGAAGTTCTCCAGCGCCGGGACCGCGTCTGACAGGGGCAGCGTGCCCTTGCGCTGATAGATCTTGAGCCGCAGGCGGTCAGGCGCCTCGATGTCCCGCCGGAACAGGCGCGCGGCACGCTGAGCGCCTTCCTCGCCTTCCGTAGCGAGCAGTCGCAGGCGAAGGATGTCTGCTGCTGCCTCCGCTGGCCCGTGGGTGCGGAATGCTATCGGAAAGGCATCGGCAAAGCGCGCGGCGAGCGCGGCGGCGCGGCCTGCTTCTTCATGGCGGGCAAGCTCGTTCTCCACGGCCTCGCCCCAACCGCGCAGCATGGTCTGCAATTGTGCATCCAGCGCCGCTTCGTCGGGCTTGCCCGGCTTTTCCGGCAGGTCCATCACAAAGCGCAGCATGGCAAGGCTGCCGCCTTCGACCTGAAGGCTCCAGTCGAGCACCGGGGCTTCGCAACCGGCCGTCAGCAGTGACTGGATCTGCAACCGGGTAGCAGTCGACATGGCATCGCGGGGCAGCCAGACGAAGGCAAACAGGTGCCGGTCAAGCGGCGCCATGACCAGTGCAAGGCTCGGCCTCGGACGATCGACAAGGCTCATCATCCGCAGGGCGATGCGGGCAAGGTCGTCATCCTCGAAGCTCACCAGGAGGTCATGCGGCAGGGCCGTCATGGCATGGACCAGCGCCTTTCCGGCATGGCTGTTCGGCTCGAAGTCAAGCTTGTTCATCTGCCTTGCAAGCTGGGCGCGCAGGCCCGGTATCCGGTCAGGCGGAGTGCCGAGCGCGGCGCTGGTCCATATGCCGGCATGGACCGACAGCGCCTCGACCTTGCCGTCCTCCACCACGGGCACGATGAACAGGTCCAGTGGCGTGCGCCGGTGCACCGTGCTGATACGGTTGGACTTCACGATAAGCGGCAGGCGGGCGTCCTTGCGCTTGGCTGCCTTGTCGAACCAGGTAAATGCGCGTTCGTATGAGATGGGGCCCAAAAGCTGCTTTGCGCCGCGGCGGCACAATCCCAGCGCCTCTGTATTGCTACCATCGCGGCGGCGGGTCACGTGGCCCAGTTGGGTCAGCGCGCCGTCCTTCATCCAGCGCAGCAGGGCCGCACCTTCATCATCGGCGATGGTATCGGCATCGGCCGCCATCTTCACCTGCATCGCAGGCCAGTCGGTCACGGCAGCTCGAACGTCTGCCAGGGTGCCTTCCAGCGCTGTCAAAAGCTGGCGGCGGGTGCGGGCGTCTGCGCGTTCGGTCTCCAGATAGATCATCGATTCGCGCTGCGCACCATCGGCATCAGCATCGGCTGACCCGATCAGTTTGCCCTTGTCATCGCGGCGGACAATGAGAACGGGGTGGGCCAGCCGATCAATGGCCAGGCCTTGCGCAGCCACGGCACCCGATACGGAATCGACAAGAAAAGGCATGTCGTCGTTCACGACGGCGATCCGCAAAAGCCTTTCGCCCACTGCGCCGGGCACCGATTCGATGGCAATGGCCGCCGAGCCGGATTCCCGGTCCTCAGCCGTAGCGACAACAAAACTGGCTGCATCGTCCAGCGCTGTGGGACTGAAGTTCTCTTCACCGGGCAGGATCGATGCCGCAAGCCGCTCGGCCACAGTAGCGACCAGACGGTTACGCGTTGACGATGCAGTGGCGCTCATCAGCTATCTCTCCCTCGCGTTGGCGAGCATGTAATTAAATTACCCTATCGGGTTTCATTAATGCGCAGTCTAGCGTCAAGCTGAAGAGTGGTGAAGCGCTATTTCAGTGCCTCGAAAGTCAGGCGCAGTGAATGTTGCCGGGCGGCCGGATCCCAGATGTTGCCAGCGATCAACAGCTCATCGGCCTGCGTTCGTTCGATAAAGCGTTGCACTGACTCGCGCACCGTAGCGGGACTCCCCACGGCGCTGGCCTGCTGCATGTGATTGAGCATGGCGAGCGCTTCCGGCGGCAGGCTGTCGCGATAGCCCGGTACCGGCGGACGCAGCTTGCCGGGATTGCCGCTGCGCAGGGCGACAAAGCTCTGATCCAGCGACGTGGCGAGCAGTTTCGCCTCGTCGTCGGTATCGGCGGCGATCACCGTCATCGCGACCATAACCCGCGGCGCATCCAGTACAGCGGACGGCTGAAAATTACGGCGATACATGGGAAGCGCCATATCCAGGTGATCGGGCGCGAAGTGTGAGGCGAAGGCAAAGGGCAGGCCAAGGTGAGCCGCCAGTTGCGCCCCGAACAGGCTTGAGCCGAGAATCCACATCTCGACATTGGCGCCGGTCCCCGGCGTCGCCGCCACCGGTAGGGGCGGATAACCAGCAAAGCGCGCCTGCAGTTCCACGACATCGCGCGGGAAGGCCTCCGCCGATTGAGCCAAGTCCTTGCGCAAGGCCTGAGCGATCCGCGAATCAGCTCCCGGTGCGCGCCCCAGTCCAAGGTCGACCCTGCCCGGAAACAGCGCCTCCAGCGTGCCGAACTGTTCGGTGATGACGAAGGGATTGTGGTTGGGCAGCATGATGCCGCCCGCACCGATTCGAATCGTCGAGGTGGCGTGGCCGATATGTGCCAGCACCACAGAGGTCGCCCCGCCCGCAATGCCTTCCATGCCGTGATGCTCGGCCACCCAGAACCGCTTGTAACCCGACTCCTCCGCCACCCGCGCCAGTATGGCCGCTTCCGCCAGCGCCTCGCTGACGGTGCCGCCTTCCCGCACCGGTATCAGGTCAAGGACGGAAAGCGGAATCACGGCCTGTTCAGCTGGGCGAGATATCCCGTGGCGGTTTCAGCCGCAGGGGTACCCGGCGCAATGGTTTGCACCGATTGCCAACTGCGCCGTGCCGCGTCCTCACGTCCCGAAAGCATGGCGATTACGCCTGCCTCCAGCCCGATTTCGGGGTCAGATGGCGCCAGCAGCGCCGCCTGCTCGATTTTCGCCTGGGCCTCGATCATGTTGCCCTTGCGGCGGTAGAGCGTGGCCGAAAGCAGCCATGCCTCGGCATTCTGCGGGCTGGCGCTCCGCGCCTCGTCCAGCGCCATGGCCGCCTCGTCTTCGCGGTTCATCGCCACGAGCGCGCGCGAGCGATCGACCTGGATGTCCCCGGCAAGCTGCTTGTCGCCGGCCGCCAGCGCATCGGCGCGTGCCTTGTCGAAATCTCCCAGTGCCAGATTCGATGCGCCTTTGGCCAGTGAGGCATTGCCCGCCATGGCGGCCAGCCGGGCGCGGCCTGCGCCGTCTTCATTGGGCAGGGCATCGCGCGCCGAGAGAAAAGTTGCCCCGGCGTCGTCCCAATTCCCCATCGCCGCCAGCGCCGATCCGCGACAACGCAGGGCCAGAGACCGGTCCGTTCCTTTTGCCGACTCCAGCCACTGGCCGGACCGGGCAAGTCCGGCGGCGGGGTCTGAGTCCACTGCATTGAGGCATGCGCGAAGAAGCGAGGGCATCTGCGGTTCTGGCGGTGTCTGCACCGGCGCGGGCCGCGGACGGCGGTTCAGCATTTCTGGCGGAAAGGGCGAGGTAGGATTGACTGACGGATTGGGATTGGGCCCGATTTGCATCAGCAGGGCAAGGAATAGGGACATAGGCTATGCTCCTGTCATTCCGCGCCCGACAACTCCGCAACCCTATGGAGCAGCAGCGCAATATCTTCATCACGGGAAAGGCGATGGTCACCGTCCTTGATCAGGGTGACCTGCACATCGTCTGAACGCAATGCCTCTGTCAGCTGCAGCGAGATTTCCCAAGGCACGTCAGGGTCTGCCTGACCGTGGATCAGCCGCACCGGACAATCGATGGCGATCTGTCCCTTGAGCAGCAGCTTGGTCTGGCCGTCTGCCCAGAATTCCGAGTGAGTCGGCGTTGGTGCTGGGCCATAAGGGTTGAGCTTGAACACCGTTTCGCCAGCTGCGAGCACAGCCTTATCGTCATCAGGCGTGCCCCAGTCGGTAAAGTCGGGCGCGGGGGCTATGCCGATCAGCCCCGCGACTCGCTCGCCCAGTTCCAGCGCGACAAGCAGCATCAGCCAGCCGCCCATCGACGATCCGATGAGCACGACCGGCCCCTCGCATTGTGCTTCGATCAAGGCTTCGACTTCCTGCGCCCAGCGGCCCAGGGTTCCATCGGCGAAGACGCCCGAACTCTCGCCGCAGCCCGAATAGTCGAGGAGCAGGCAGGCGCGGCCATTCACCTTGGCCCAGTCGAACACGGCAGTCGCCTTGCCGCCGGCCATGTCGGACATATAGCCGGGCAGGAAGACGATCGCCGGGCCGGTTCCGGGCGTGAACCGGAAGGCAATGCGCCGCCGGTCAGCCATGGCGTGAAACTGTATGTCTCCCATCCCATGTTCCATGCGGCGTTTCCTTCCCCGCAACAAGTCCGTTGAGCGCTTGCCTTACCCCCGCTAAGGGCTTCCGCCATGTCCGAAATGTTCAAGATCAGCCTTCCTGACGGTTCAGTGCGCGAAATGCCTGCCGGTTCCACTCCGGCGGACGTCGCTGCCGCGATCGGCCCCGGCCTCGCAAAGGCCGCGCTCGCCGCGCGTGTTGATGGCGAACTCGTCGATCTCACCCGGCCTTTTGCGGGCGATTCCGCACTCGCGCTGGTAACTTCGCGCGACGAGGCTGACGCGCTCGACTTGGCCAGGCATGACTATGCCCACGTGCTTGCAGAAGCGGTGCAGGCGCTGTTTCCAGGAACGCAGATCACGTTCGGCCCATCGACCGACGATGGCTTCTATTACGACTTTGCCCCCAAGGACCGGCCCTTCACCGACGAAGACCTTCCGGCCATCGAAGCGAAGATGCGTGAGATCATCGCCGCCGACAAACCGCTGATCCGCGAAGTGTGGGAGCGCGATGCGCTGATCACGCGCTGGAATGAACAGGGCGAGACGTTCAAGGCCGAATGGGCCGCCGAGCTTCCTGCTGGCGAGGAGTTGTCGGTTTACTGGTCCGGTGGCGACTGGCTCGACATGTGCCGCGGACCGCACCTGCCCTCCACCGGCAAGCTCGATCCCGCAGCCTTCAAGCTGACGCGCGTGTCCGGCGCTTACTGGCGCGGCGACCAGAAGAACGCGATGCTTTCGCGCATCTACGGCACCGGCTGGCTCAACAAGAAGCAACTCGAGGCCCACCTCCACCGGCTGGAGGAAGCCGCCAAGCGCGACCACCGTAAACTGGGACAGGAGATGGACCTGTTCCACCTGCAGGCCGAAGCGCACGGCAGCGTTTTCTGGCACCCCAAGGGCTACATGGTCTGGCGCGAGCTTGAGGCCTATATGCGCCGCGCCATCGACGCTGCCGGCTACAAGGAGGTCAAGACCCCGCAGGTAATGGACGCCCGCCAGTGGGAGCAATCCGGACACTGGGGCAAGTACCGTGAGAACATGTTCGTCATCCCCGACGAGGTTCCCAACGTCGATGACGAAGGCCCCATTGTGTCGGATGCCGCCGAGTGGATGGCACTCAAGCCGATGAATTGCCCTGCGCATATCCTGATCTTCCGCCAGGGCATCAAGAGCTACCGCGAACTGCCGCTGCGCTTCTACGAAAACGGCTGCTGCCACCGCAACGAGCCGCACGGCGCGCTGCACGGCCTGATGCGCGTGCGCCAGTTCACGCAGGACGACGCGCATATCTTCTGCCGCGAAGACCAGATCGTCGACGAGGTGAAGAACTTCTGCGCGCTGGCCGACCGGATCTACAAGGACTTCGGCTTCACTTACGCCATCAAGCTGGCGCTACGCCCTGACAAGCGGTTCGGCACCGAAGAGATGTGGGATCTGTCCGAGGCAGAACTGCGCGATGCCGTGAAATCGGCGGGCCTCGCCACGAAAGAATATGGCTGGGGCGAATTGCCCGGCGAAGGCGCTTTCTATGCGCCCAAGCTGGAATGGCACCTGACCGACGCCATCGGCCGCACCTGGCAGGTCGGCACGATCCAGTCGGACCGCGTGCTGCCCGAACGTCTCGATGCCAGCTACGTCGCAGAGGACGGCGAAAAGCACCGCCCGATCATGCTCCACCGCGCGATCTTCGGTTCCTATGAGCGCTTCATTGGCATCCTGATCGAGCACTTCGCCGGCAAGTTACCCGTCTGGCTCGCCCCGGTTCAGGCCGTGGTTGCTACCATCGTGTCCGACGCCGATGCCTATGCGCTGGAAGTGGTCGAGAAGCTGAAGGCCGCCGGAATCAGGGTCGAGAGCGACCTGCGCAACGAAAAGATCAACTACAAGGTGCGCGAACACTCGCTGCAGAAGGTTCCGCACCTGTTAGTTGTCGGCAAGCGCGAGGCGGATGAAGGCACCGTCGCCATCCGCACGCTGGGCGAAGAACGGCAGAAATTCGTCTCGCTCGACGAGGCGATTGCCATGCTGAAGGCTGAGGCAACACCGCCGGACCTGCGGACGTGATCGCCCGCGAACTCCTCGGCACGGCGCAGGTACCCGGCGGCGAGGAGCTTAAGCTTTACCGGCACGACCGCGATTTCATGATCGTGCTCGGTCACAACGAACTGATGAGTTCGCGCAAGTGGGGTTCTGAAGAAGCGCTCGCGACCATGTCGATAGAGCGCATCAAGCACGTGAAGCAGCCGCACCTGCTGATTGGCGGCTATGGCATGGGCTTCACCTTGCGTGCCGCGCTCAAGGCGCTGCCCGACAATGCACAGGTCACTGTAGTCGAGCTTGTACCCGAGATTATCGAGTGGGCGCGGGGTCCGATGGCAGAGCTTGCCGCCGGTTGCCTGGACGATCCGCGCGTCACCCTGATCCAGGGCGACGTAGGCCTGTTCATTGCCGGCGCACGGGCCGATTACGACGCGATCCTGCTGGATGTGGACAACGGCCCGGACGGCTTGGTACGCGCCGACAATGACGTGATCTATTCTGGTGCCGGCCTTCGTTCTGCGCGAATTGCGCTGACCCCTGGCGGCGTACTGGCGATCTGGTCCGCGGGGCCTGATCCAGCCTTCAATCGCCGCCTGGAAAAGTCGCGCTTCAACATCGATGAAGTGAAAGTTGCCGCGCGCTCCAACGGCAAGGGCGCGAAGCACGTTATCTGGTTCGCCTCGCCGCAATGAAGGTTCGGCGCGGAACCAGTGCTGACGGTCAGCACGCCATAGAAATCTGGCGTGCTGCTGTTGATGCGACGCACCAGTTCCTGACCCCGGAAGATCGGGTCGACATTGACGCCTTTGTCGTCGATGCCTTTCCCAAGGCCGAATTGTGGATGGTCGACGACGGGAACCGCCCGGTCGGCTTCCTCATCATGGACGGCAGGATAATCGACGCGCTGTTCGTTCGCCCGGACGTTCACAGCAAAGGTTTCGGCAGCGCGCTACTTGCCCACGCATTGGCATTGGCACCTGATGCCGTCGTCGATGCGAGCGAACAGGCCACCAACGCCCTGCCATTCTACGAAGCGCGCGGTTTTGTGCGTACTGGGCGTTCGGAAACTGATCCGGAAGGCCGGCCCTATCCGATCGTCCACCTGCGCTATGCAAATAAGGACAGCGTCAGCGGGTGATGAGCGGCA
>JBEVKC010000174.1:0-16319 GCA_040509895.1 Novosphingobium sp.
GCAGCTTCGCGAAGAAAGGAAGAACTTGCGCTCGTCGCAACGTTTTGCGAACGGCCACGTGGCCCTCCGGGTCGACAGCATGAACCTGAAAAACGCTCTTGGCCAAATCGAGGCCGATCGTGCTAATCTCCATGTCGGGTGGCTCCCATCTGCTCGTGAATGCCTGATAGCTTTCACACTTTGGCACCTAGATGCCGTGAGCGGGAGCCATCCACCGCATCTGTTCAGGCGCAACTTGATCACCGACGTTGCCGGATACGAAGGTAAACTCCCGTGGCTAGACGGGCGAGTCTAAAGCCATCGGGCTCGCTCCTTACCCGCCGACCAGCGCCTTGCTCGTCAGAGGAGCTTAGCGTTCAGACTGATTTCGGCATTGAGCAGCTTCGAAACTGGGCAGCCGGCCTTGGCTTTTGTCGCCAATTCTTCGAACTGGGCCTCGGTGGTGCCGGGGATCTGTGCTTCCAGTGTGAGGGCGGAAGCGGTAATCGCAAAACCATCGGCTACCTGCTCCAGGGTGATTACCGCCGATGCCTCCATCCGCTCAGCCTTGAGGCCGGCCTCACCAAGAATCAGCGACAGCGCCATCGTGAAACAGGCAGCGTGGGCCGCGGCAAGCAGTTCCTCTGGATTGGAGCCTGCAACCCCCTCGAACCGGCTCGAGAACCCGTAGGGATAGTCGGTGAGGGCACCGCTCTGCGTCGTTATCGCGCCTTTGCCATCCTTGAGACCGCCGGTCCAGACCACTGATCCGCTACGATTGATCTTCATGGGTAACTCCTGCGCTGACTGTTCGCCGTGGACGTTGCCGCTCTGCACACTTGCAGGATCGGCTGCTAAAGCTCCGCCAACCGTAAAGCTGCTCCCCACAAGCGCGCGACACAAGGGAATTCCCGCCGCCATCCCAGACGTTCGAAAGTTGAACGGGGAAGGCTAAAAGCCTGCCGTGCGCGCAGAGCGATCCGTCTTCGCCAAGTAATGAAGCTTCGAACAATCCGGACATTCAGGCCTGCGCCGCGGGAGGTAAACATATTGACCGCCGTCGGCACGGGCAGGTGGCACGACTTTCCGACATTCAGTGAAACTCGCGCGCTCGTCGAATGCGCGTTTCGGTCGGGAGGTACAGTGGGTGCCGGGGGCGTCCCTTGGCGGTCAGTCCCAGCGTCCATAGTGCGCAAGCCATGCCGGTCACGATCGCAAGTGCCTCTTCGTCCCGCCTGCGATGCCCGCCGTGCGTGCCCCACGCCAGCACCGTGCGCCGCGTTAGTTTTGCCGCCAGCGCAATTGCCTCGTCATTGTCCGGCCCTACCGGATCAGCCGCGCGCTTAAGGTCTGCCGGTTTCGTCGCGCGGTACGCGAAGAGGTTCCAGACCAGCACGCCTTTTGCTCCTGCCTGCCGCGCCCTCATGCGGCATTGGCGGATGGTGGGGTCGTCGCGCAGGTGGTCGGCGGTTGAGGGGTTGAGCAGGCCCATGCCGATCAACCCCGCTCGGCGGCTTTCGATGCGCCACAGCAGGTAGCGCCACTTGCCGCAGGCACTATAAACCGCACCGCTGCCGTTGGCCGGATCGTGGCGGAAGTCCAGGCCGCGCGTCGCTGCCCATTCCTCGATCCGGGCCAGCGCAGCGGCGGCGTTCATGTTGTCTCTACGGGCACCGACCAGCTTTGCCGCGCGTTGAGAGAGGCGGGATCGAAGCCGGCAAGCTTCTTGTAGCTTGCGGCGATCTCTACCCGTTCGGCGAGCGGGACGGCTGTTTCAAGGTCGATGGCGGGATCGCTCGCACGCTGGCGGGCGACTTCCAAAACCATGTCCGGCCCCTGTGCACGGTTGCCCAGCACGATCGCGCTGGTCGGCTCTCGCCGCGCTTCCTCGTACTGAGTGAGCGCAGTCGCCACGTCGGGCACGGTGGCGATGTGGAACGCCAGCACACGCGCGTCGATGATGCCCTGCGTCGCGCCGTTGGAGCCGATGGGATACATCGGATGGGCCGCGTCGCCTGCCAGTGTCACCCGGTCAAAGGACCAGCGCTGCAGCGGATCGCGGTCGACCATGGGGAATTCATAGACTTCGCCGCTCGCCTCAAGGATGGCGGGGATGTCCGTGCCTTGCCAGCGCCAGTCGCGGTAGTGCGGGACCAGCGCGGCGCGGTCGATGGTGCGGTTCCAGTCCTCTGGCGGTTCGGTGCCAGCCTCTCGCGTGCGCAGGTCGCAGACCCAGTTGAGCACGATCTCGTCGCCCTCACGCGCGATGGGGTAGGCGATGAACTTCTGTTCCGAATGCCCAGCCCACAACATGCGCGGGAGGAAGTCGGCGGCAGGCACGCGGGTGGTTGAGCGATAGAGCGAAACGCCGTTCCACTTCGGCCGTCCCTCAGCCGGGTACAACTGGCGGCGCACGGCGGAATGGATGCCGTCCGCGCCGATAAGGACGTCTGCCTGTGCTGTGGCGCCATTGCGGAAGGTCAGGCTGACCTTGCCGCCTTGCTCCTCAAAGCGGTCGAGTGCGTGGCCGGTGCGCAGCGCGTCAACACCAAGCGCCTCTACCACCTTGTTGCGGAGGAAAAGCTGCAGCCGCCCGCGATGGATCGCCACCTGCGGCCAGCGATATCCGGCGGCAAGCCCACGCGCCTCGTCCCACACCGCGCGCCCGTCGGCCATGAAATAGCCGAGGCCTTCGATCTCCATGCCAATGGTGCGAAGCTCTTCCAGCAGGCCGAGTTCTGCAAGTTCGCGCACGGCATGGGGCAGCAGGTTGATGCCGACCCCCAGCGGGCGCAGTTCCGTCACCGCCTCGTAGATGACTGGGCGAATGCCTGCCCTTGCAAGGCTGAGCGCGGTGGTGAGGCCAACAATGCCGCCGCCAATGATCGCAACGTCCATGGTTCAGAGCACCGGATAGATGTCTAGCCGCACGCTCGCCGGGCACCGTTCGCCCACCGCGATGGCAAGGATGTGGTTCAGCCGATCAAGTTCCGGGCTGGAGGTGTAGAACCGCATGGCCGTGCGGAAGTAATAACTGCTCGCCGGAGGGATCTCTCCGCGTGCCAGCGCCGCCAAGACCTCGGGCGGGCCGCTGCGCAGGCCTTCGGACCGGACCTCGACGCGGCCCTGTTCCAGATCCAGAACATAGCGTGCGGCAATCTCAAGCCGGCCTTCGGGGCCGATCAGCTGCCAGTCCATGCCGCCGGGGATCACGGTGCCGCGATAGCCTCCCTCCACCGTGCCTCCCGTCAGCGGAACATAGCGCCGCACCTGTCCTGCGACTTCGCCGACGGCAACCGGTGCGCCGACATCCACGTTGAAGGTCATCAGCTTTTCGCCGGTCAGGCTCATTCAGCCGAACCGATCTTGAGCTCGACGGAGGCGAGGCCGTCGATCGTGCCGACCAGAACGTCCCCCGGAGCAATGGGGCCTACACCAGCGGGAGTGCCCGTGTAGATCAGGTCACCGGGCTGCAGGTGATAGTAGTTCGACAGGTGCGAAATCAGTTCCGGTACGCTCCAGATCAGTTCGGTCAGCGCCGCGTCCTGCTTCACTGCGCCGTTCTGGGTAAGACGGATGGCCTGCGCTTCCGGTGTGCCGAAATCTGCCGCGCGGGTGATCGGGCCAATTACGGCCGCGTTCTCAAAGTCCTTGCCGATGTCCCACGGGCGGCCCTTGTCGCGGGCAGCGAACTGCAGGTCGCGGCGCGTCATGTCGAGGCCGCAGGCATAGCCCAGCACCACCGACATGGCGTCCTCCTCGGCGATGCGGAACGCAGGTGCGCCGATGGCGACGACAAGTTCCATCTCGTAATGGCAATTCTCCGTGCCCGGCGGATAAGGGATGGTCGATCCGGTGTGGCAGATGGCGGATGGCGTCTTGCAGAAATAGAAGGGCGCCTCGCGGTCCGCCGCAAAGCCCATCTCCTTGGCGTGCGCCTCGTAATTGCGGCCGACGCAGAAAATGCGGCGGACGGGAAAGGCCAAGTCCTCACCCTGGATGGCGACGGCGGGCGTGACCGGCGGGTCGAACGGGAATTTCACGTGGCGGCATCCTCTGGTTGTGCCGCGTGCATAGTGCCTCGCCACGCCGCAGCAAAGGCTTCAGAGGAATTGAAACGATTGGGGCTATAATATGGCCCCCCGATGGCCTCAGGCGGAAACCATACGCTCGCCCGTCGCCGTCACCGGCTCTTCGCCATTGAGAGTGCAGCGGTGAAATTCCCGGCCGCTTTCCTTGTCGAAGGGAAGCACGCGGTGCATGGCGCCGGTATTGTCCCAGATCACCAGGTCGCCCAGCTGCCACTTGTGGCGATAGACGTATTTGTCCTGCGTCGCGTGGCGCATCAGGTCCTGCAACAGGTCGTGGCTTTCGGCCGGATGCATGCCTTCGACATAGGCGCCCGATGTGCTGAGGACGAGCGACTTGCGACCCGAACGATGGTGCCAGACCAGCGGATGCGATCGTTCCGGATAGGAGTGCCAGACCGCGAATTCCTCGACCGAGCAATCGCGCATCGAAGGGAACAGAGCGGCTGACATCGTGTGCACGACGCGCAGCTTTTCCAGCCTGGCTTTGTCGCTGTCGGGCAAATCCTCGTACGCGGCATAGGTGTTGGCAAAGCACGTGTCGCCGCCCGTCTTTGAGAGGCGATATGGCGTGAACAGCGTGGCCAGAGGGGGAACTTCCTCATAGGTGCCGTCCATGTGCCAAAGGTGGTTGCCGATCAGGAACCGCGCGTATTCGGGGTTCACTTCTGGGTCGAGCGACACCTTGAGCAGCCCCTCGTCCCCTTCCGTCAGGGTCTTGCCATCCGCGCCGCGCTTTGACGCGCCGATCCGCAGGTCACCCAGGGTGCGCGCTATGGCCCGAAGTTCGTCGTCGCTGGGGGCAAGGCCGCGCAGCAGCAGAACGCCGCGTTCGTCGAGGATGGCACGAATTTTCGCGGCATGTGCGCCGCTGAGCAGGTCGGCCTTGTCGATCATCACCTGGGAGCCCATCCGGGGTGACAGTGCGACCGTTTCAAGCGCCATGTTCATCTCTCCATCGCTTCGGTTCTTGTCTGACCGAATCAGTGTCCAAATTTTGTCACCAATGACGTTTTATATCAACCGGAAACCCTTCAGGCCGGTGGCAAACCGTCGCCAACGGGGTTGGGTTTGCGGTAAAGCCCGCTTGCCGACTCGGCAACTTGCCCTACACTTCAGGGCATGACCGAAGCGGAATATCTCTCCGGCCGACTGCTGCTGGCCCTTCCCGGAATCGGCGATCCGCGATTTGAACATGCGGCCATTGCGATGTGCATGCACGATGAAAACGGGGCTTTCGGCATCGGCGTCGGCCATCTGCGCGGCGGCATTAGTTTCCGCGAACTGCTGGACGATGTCGGGATCGAGCCGGGCGAGGCGCCCGATTGCCCGGTACACCACGGCGGGCCGGTAGAGCCAAACCGCGGCTTCGTGCTCCACAGCGATGACTGGGGCGGTGAAGGTACGATCGCCGTCTCGCCGCTTGGCGCGCTTTCCGGCTCGCTCGATGTGCTGCGCGCCATTGCCGAGGGGCGGGGGCCAAGCCGCTGGCTTTTTGCGCTTGGCTATTCCGGATGGGGGCCGGGCCAGCTTGACGAAGAGATGCGGCGCCACGGCTGGTTCGCTGCCGGGGGGCACGCCGAAACGATTTTCACTACACCGGCAGAGCAGCGCTGGAACGCAATCTGGCATGCCGAGGGCATTGATCCCGCGCATCTGACAAGCCAGACAGGCCGGGCATAGCAATAAGACTCTAAACGGGGAGAGGCAGATGAATGTTGAGGAAGAACTCCGCGAGTTGCGGGCGACGGTACGCCACCTGAAAGACCGGCAGGACATCCTTGACTGCATCGTGCGGGAATCGCGCGGCCGCGATCGTCACGACACGGAACTCACGGCAAGCTGCTATTGGCCCGATGGCGGGGACGAGCACGGCCCCGCCCCCATGCCGGCCACCGAATATCCGGAACTCGCCAACAAGGGCCACGCCGCCTTCTTCGCCGCGAACCAGCACAACATCGCCAACCACACCTGCCAGATCGACGGCGATAACGCCTACTGCGAAAGCTATGTGGTGGGCGGCCTGCTCTCGTTGGACGAGCAGGTCTGCAAGATCGCTATGGGTCGCTACATGGACCAGCTGCAGCGCCGCAATGGGGAGTGGCGCATCCTCAACCGCCGCAGCACTGTAGAGATGGTGGTGGAAGGCGATGCAAGCTGGTTGCACACCGATCCGGTAAAGGGCTTCCTCAAGGGCACGCGTGATCGTACCGACGTATCGTACCAGCGGCCCATCGTCTTTGACGGCAGCGGCCGCCGCTGGGGAGACGGCTCATGAGCGAATATCCCGAACGCATCCCGCCACTGGCGGTGAAGGACTTCACCCCAGAGCAGGCCGAACTGGTCGGCGACTGGACGCATCTTGTCTTCTCACGAGTGATCGTGCGCCACCCGGCTGCCTATCGCATCTTCCTGCCCTACATCGACAAGGTCATCCGCGGCTCCAACCTGCCGCCCCGCGACCGCGAGGTCATCGTCCTGCGGCTGCTGGGCCTGTGCGACGAGGTCTATGAACTGCACCACCACGAGATGATCGCGAAGGGCGCCAGCATGACCGAGGCAGAGATCGCCGCGGCCAAGGCGGGGGAAGGCGCTGAACTTTCACCATTCCACCTGACCCTATGCCGCGCGGCGGAAGAACTGCTGCGCGATACCCGCATCGGCGACGCGACGTGGACGGCACTGGCCGAACGATATGATGAAGGGCAGTTGATGGAAGTGGTGTTCCTTGGCGGCTGCTACGTCACCATGGCGATGCTGACCAAGAGCTTCGGCATCGGCCTGGAGAAACAGGACGAGGATTACGAGAACATCACTTCGTTGCGGAAGTATACATAGCAAGGAGAGGCCTGACCCGGCAAACACGCGCATGTCGTAGCGGCAGCTTTGTTGGGGTGTCCGGAAAGTCCAGTTTCCGACGACAAAGGGTGAAAGCAGGCCTTCCTTCACGATTGCGGGGAATGATCGCCAACGATCCGTCTCGGACATTCCGCGTGCGTTCTTCTGCTTTCCTTAAGGTAGGTGCCCATAACGAGGGACCATGAACGGCCTGACTGACAAGCTGCTGGCGAGAGTCGCCGAGCGTGCGAACGACCCTAAGCGGCGCTACATGACGGCGGCGGAAGACGAGGCAAGGGTTGAGCTGCCGGTCGCCGAAATCGAACGGCGCGAGGAAGAATGGACGCGGAGGCTTCTAGTTCGCTCCAATGCTCTGGAAGGCAACGATATGGCCCCAGAAGATGTGGAGCGCTACATGGATGAGTGGCGCGTCAGCCGCGATGCTGTGCGCGACCAGATGGACGAACAGATCCGGGCTTGGGGCCAGACTCCCCGTCAGACCAAGAGCCTGATCGAAACCGAACACTATTTCCGGGTCTCGTCCGAACCGCCCGGAGCTAAACCATTGCGGCCGGGGCCGTCCGAGAGCGACTGGAAGGCGCTGGAACAAATTGCCGGGCGCCCCATGCCCGAGGACTTGAAGCGACTCTACACTGTTTCCGACGGCGGCTTTGGACCCGGGTTCACCGGTCTAAACCCGGTGCAACTCATCACGGCCGGTTGCGAGGACTTCCGGCGGCGCGGACCCGACTATTGTGGCACCATCGATTACCCCAACGCTTTCCTTCCGCTCGCCACTGCGGACCTAGATTACCACTACGACCTGGATACCGGCCGCATCATCTCAAGTAACTCGCGTTGGGAGGACCAAGGTCTCGAGGCCCACCAAATCTACGAGGTGGCCTTTGGGACCCTCGCTGAGATGATGGAGGATTGGCTCAGCCGGTCCTGAAGCTTGACTACTCTAACGTCAACACGGCCCAATGTCTGCCAACCACCCCATTCCGGTCATTAATCCCGGGATGAACGAATGGCGGCGTTCGGGGTGCGTGTGATGGGCGGCGAACGATCGCATGTCGGCGCAAAGCTCGTTCGGCATCAGCGAAATCTACTCGGTCATATGGGGCGAAAGTTCGATCGACGCTGCAGGCAGATCAATTCCAACGACCCCATCCTTCATCCAGACCACGCGGCCCTTCATCGGACGAAAATTGCCGAATGCCACGGGAACCTTCTTGCCCACGCTAGGCGCCAGATCGACGCGAACTCGCAGGCCGCTCGCAGACACGTCGATTACTTCGCCCGAGCTCTTTCCAATCCGGAGGGGCATCGGTCGTGATGCGTGAGGGTCTGCAAAGCGTTGCTCCTGGCGATGGTTCACCTCACGCTTCACGTTCCGGGTAATCAGAGCAGAGACATGATCGCCGGATCGCGTCTGCGAAGGCCTTTTGCTTTGCAGCAGGGCCGACTGAGCCTCGGCATATCCCAACCTGATCTGCTCACGGCGGGACGAGGGAAGCTCAAAGGCATTAGTGAATCCGCTCGGCATCGGCTCCATCATCTGGACCAGCACTGACGCGGCAAATCGGTCAGCCACAGCTGGGTGAAGCGCTTGCTCGAACCACAGGCCACACCGGATGCCATCGTTCCAGATGACGCGAGATAACATACTCTCCAGTCCAGGGATCCTCACCCAGACCTGACTCCCTTCGAAGGTCAGCCCCCCTCCCGTCACCGAGCAACCGGTTTGCGACACGCTTGTCATCGTGGCCGAAAGTTCGCTGCGGCCTCGCTCTCTGAAAGTTACCGGGACATGGAGCGATGTCCGTTGCGCAGTTCGCCGCTCGGTGGGCTGATTGGGGAGGCTTGGCTCTTCCACTGAAACATTCCTTTGCCGAAGGCTGCAACAGCAGCTCGATTACTCACCAGCAAAGGATCGAATGCGCTGCCGATCAACCGAGTCTTCTGACCCGTCCCAATTCAGGAACATTGAGCGGCAAGAGTTTAAACGCCGTCATGATCAACAAGCCCGGCAATCGCACTCAGGTGTCGAGCTGCGCTGCCTCCCGCACGGCATGGGGCGTTTGACGTAGCTGGGCGATTGTTCCTTGGAATTGATTGCGTCACGCCTAATCATGCCGCCGCAACAAGCCGTGGGTTCATGGAGTGACGACATTGAGATTTCGGGTCTTAGGCGCAAGACTGACTTTCGCGATCCTGACCTTGACCGGGCATCAAGCCTTCGCTGACACGCCCGAAGCAAACAAGGCCGTGCCCGCGACGATGTCGGAAGCGGTGCCGAAATCATCTTTCGTTTCGAAAGACTTCACCGTTCCGACCTTGGTCGAAGCGCCAGGCTTCAAGATAGTCCCATTGGGTCCCGATCTCGTGAAGATCGATTTCGATGCCTACATGTCGTCCATCGAGCATTTGCAGAAGACCTTCACGCGCAGCACCAGCTGGCCTCACAAAGATGTCTCGGATGCCGATGCCATGCGGGACATGGAAAACGAAAAGGCCAGATTTGAAGGCCGGGAATCGTTCGCTTATGCCGTGCTCACGCCAGACGGAAAGCGCGAGCGGGGGTGCGTTTACGTCTATCCGAGCACCGTCAAAGGCTACGATTCCGTGGTCAGGATGTGGGTCACGAAGGCCGAATACGACGCGGGCTTCGACGCCGAACTATACAAGTGGGTGACCGGCTGGATGCAGAAAGATTGGCCGTTCAAGAACGTCGCCTATCCGGGACGCTCCATAGAATGGGTCGCGTGGGATTCCATGGTTGCCGCGAACAAGGCTGGACCCGCCGCGTCCAAGTAGAGAAGTAGTGTAAGCGTGCGGTGCTGAACCTCGGCGTTCGCAGCCTAAGCCGCGGCCGCCAGTGCCGGCTTCGCTGCGAACCAGATGTTGTGCCAGCGGTCTTCGCTGCCAGCGTAGGCGGGCATGGATATCTCGTCCACGTCAAACCCGGCTGCGCTCAGCCTCTCGCCGAAGTCGGCGTCGGAATAGGCTGACCACACCGCCAGAACGCCGCCCGGACGCAGCGCCGAAAAGGCAGAACGCAGGCCCCAGTTGCAATAGAGCCGCTCATTGGCGAGCTGGATGAAACCTTCCGGACCGTTGTCGACGTCGAGCAGGATCGCCTCGAAATGCTCTTCAGCGTCGTCGATCACGTCGTGCACGTCTTCCAGCCGGATCGAGACACGCGGGTCGTCGAGCGAGCCTGCGAAAACGTGCGCCAGCGGGCCTTTTGCCCATTCGACGATCTTCGGCAAAAGCTCTGCGACGACGATGGGGGACTTCGGACCCCATGCCGAAAGCGCAGCGCCCAGCGTGAAGCCCATGCCGAGCCCGCCGATGAGGACGGGCCCATCGGTCGATGCGAGGCGATCAAAGGTCATTGTCGCCAATGCCTGTTCCGAGAGGAAGTCGCAGTTGCCCATCAACTCCTCCCGGCCGTATTCGATCGAAAAGTCCTCACCGCATTTCAGAAGAAGCAGCTGCCCCCCGCCGGGGACATCCGCCGTGTCGATAAGCTCGACCTTGTCGATTACCGGATCCGTCAACGCGCCGGTTACTTCTTGCGCGCTTTGCGGGCCGCATAGCGGGCATCACGGGCGGCCTTGAGCTCTTCCGCCGTCTTGGGCTTTGGCTTGGAGGCTTCGGCTTCTTCGCGGGCCTTCTGCTTTGCAGCAAGAGCCTCTTCCTTGGCCTTCTTGGCCGCTTCGCGCTTTTCGGCTGCGGCAGCCTCGCGGGCGCGCTCGCGTTCGATGCGCGCCGCCAGTTCCGCTTCGTCGACTTGCGGCTTTGAGCGCAATTTCTCCAGGGCTTCGGCCTTCGCCCGCTTGGCCGCTGCCAAGCGATCTTCAATACCCGGTTGCTTGTAACCCTTCATTTGTATGCCGTGACCTTAATGACTGAAAGGCTGGCCGATAGGGATTGTTTGCGCCAGAGTCGACAGAATGCTTGCCTGAAATCGTCAGGGGCAAATCAAAGCCGCTCCATTCGCAGCCAGCTCTGGTCGCCAATCCAGGCCTTTGACAGTGCCTGCCTTGCCGCTGCTGCCTCAGCTTTGTGCCCTCGGGCATCTTCGCTGCGCGCCAGACCATAGATAGCCCAACCGTTGTTGGGCGCTTGCGCCAGCGCGGCAATGAAGGCCTGGCTGGCCTCGTCATACTTGCCCCCGAGATAAAGCGCCGCGCCCAGCGATTGGTGGACCGGATAATACCAGTAGGGCGGCTCCTGATAGGGAATTTTGCCCTCAAACGTGATGGCGTGGCGGTAGAAGTTTGCGGCCTCCCCATAGCTGCCCTGCGCGGCGGCGAAACGGCCCCGCGCCACGTTTTCAGCGATGGAGAGCAAATCAGTCGCCGGCACGCCCTGGTCGATCATCGGCTTGAACACGTCGGAAGCCTTCAGCGTTGCCAGCGCCGCCATCTCCGCATCGAAGTGCACGCGGTCCTTGCGTTCGGCATAGGCTACGGCGCGGGCGAAATGGCGCATCGCCGTGGGATAGGGCAGGCGCGCATCCGGGGCGGGCATGGCGAGGATGGCGTCAGGCGAAGCAAACTGCGCCATGGCAAAATAGGGCGCAGCGTCGATTGCCTGAATCCAGGCGATCTTCGATGAAGTATCGACGTCCAGCACGGTCCGCAGACGCGCTGCCTCCTTGATCGCGGTCCCCATGTCACCCGCCATCTGCGCCGAGGCGACGATGAAGTGGACGTTGTGCGGGTAATAGCCATAGCGCACGAGGCTCTGGTCGCCCGCAGTGCGGATATATTCCTCGTCCGCCCGCGCCGCCGCCACGTTGACCTTCATCGAATCCGCATAACGTCCACGCACCTGGTAGATGTGCGATGGCATGTGGACGAGGTGCCCGGCGCTGGGCGCAAGCGCCTCTGTCGAAAGGCGGTCCGCCGCCGCCTCTGCCCGCTTGCCATCACTCGCTTCGACCAGATGGATATAGAGGTGCGAAGCCTGCACGTGCGATGGATTGCGAGCAGCGACCGTTTCGACAAGCCGGATCGCTTCACCGGTGCGGCCTATCGGGGTCTTCTTGTCTGCCTCCCAATAGTTCCAAGGTGTGGTGTCCATGGCCGCCTCTGCCGCCATCACCGCCACGTCGTCATCGGCGGGAAAGCGTTTGGCCACAGCCAGCATCGCATCGGCATAGGCTGCATCCAGCGCGGCACGGTCTGCACCGGGATCGCGCGAATATCGCTTTGCCACGGCCTCTATCAGCGCCTGCTCCATAGGAGAGGCCTTGCCGCGCAGGGCCATCGCCTTGTCCATCGCAGCCAGCGCGGCGTCGCGGTCGCGGTCGTCCATCGGCGCGTTGATGTTGGGGCCAAGCGCGACAGCCTCTCCCCACCAGCACATCGCGCAGTCGGGATCGAGTTTCTGTGCCTCACGAAACGAACGGACGGCACCGGCATGGTTGAAGCCATAGGTCATCAGCAACCCTTGGCTGAAATACTCTTTCGCCTTCGGGTTGGTCGTAGTCAGGGGGAACGGCGATTTAGTCAGGTCGGCATAGAGCGGGATCGGCGCAAGCTGGCTCGCCGGGGCGGCATAGGCCAAAGCGATCAGCAGCCTGCGGGCAAGCGCAGCGCCATGGTCCCGCTCTCCGCAGATCGCCGCAGCAATCCGGCTTGGATCAAGGGCCGCCAGCAGCGCGGGAGAGAAGCCGGATTGCGGCGCAAAGCTGCCGAGCGAAAGCGTCAGGCCAACGGCGGTGGCCGCCTTCAAATAGTGTCCCATGCCCATTCCCCAGAGAAACACCTGATTGGTCGGCGGGGCTTTTACCAAAGCTGCCCCCGATCCTCAATCTTGCTCAAGGATTTCAAGCTGCAGGAAGGAGCGGCTTAGGGGCGCTTATCGTGCATGTCCGCACCCACTCTGGTATAAAGGAACCAGCATCCGGAGGACTCCATGAAACTTGAGAACCAGTCGGACCACGTAGCCCTGCTGTCCCTTATGCTGGTGGGCACACTGACAAAGCGCCTCGCTGAAATCGGGCATCTGGACGATCACACCACCGAGCACATTCACAGGCTGGTTCAGGGCGTGCGCATCCACGCCAGGCATGCAAGCCTGCCGGACCTGAATGTGTTGTTCGACAACATCGAAAACAGCCTGGAATCCCGGCGGACTTCCGCGATCAACAAGCCCCTTTGGCCCCCTGTTCCTCATCACTGAGGTTCAGGCACCCAAAGCCCCGATTGGTCGTTCGCCCGGATGCCGTCGATGGTGAAGTCCACGATCGCCTGCCGGATTTCCTCGTCGCTCGCCATGCCGGGGGGGAAAAGCCAGTCCTTGAACATCACGCTGGCGAGAACTGCCGCGAATGACACGCGGACCATGAGTTCGGGGCGGACTTTGGGCTCGCCCGTGGCGCGGCTTGCCATCGTGCTGCGGCCCTGCTCGAAATAGGCTTTCAGCCCCTCGATATCGGTCAGGCTTTCGGCCGAAGTCTGAGAATAGGACTGCGCGACGATAAGCGACATCAGCATGCGCGAGTGTTCGCCCATGAAGTCCTGCAATTCGTTGATGTAGCGCCCGGCGGCCTCACGCGAGGACTCGCCCGATGCGGCCTCTGACCCATAACGGGCCTGGAACTGGGCGAAATGTTCGTTGAGCGGCTGGAAGACCGACTCTCGAAACAGCTCTCCCTTGGAATCGAAAAAGCGGAAAATCTGCGCCTCGGTCACATCAGCGCGGCGGGCGATGGCGGCGGTAGTGGCGCCGGAATAGCCTGCCGCTTCGAACTCATGCGCGGCAGCGGACATGATGCGGTCGCGGATTTCCTCCGCACTGCGCCGTTTTCTGCGGGTGGTGGGCTGTTCGGCAACGGCAGCTTGGCTCTTCGACATCATGCCTCCCCTGTAGCCATCAACAATAGCTCTTTCCAGTCGAGAAAGATAGCATATACTATCTATCGAATCTCGCATCGGGCAAACATGGAGAGGCAAATGGCCGACACGATCAGGCCAGGCATTTTGAACTATCTGTCGGATCTGGAAGGCGCGGTCGCCAACCTTGCTGACACCTGGCATCCGGATGACCCGGCCTATCGCGCCGACGTCTATCGCCAGACGATGACCAGCCTGTCCTATTCCTATTTCATGTATTTCCACGCCGATGCCGAGCATCCCGACTGGGCGCCGCTGTGGAACCCGGTCTATACACTGCAGCCAAATCCGGACGACATCTATGTCCAGAGCCCGATCCGCGGCGACCTGACCTATCGCGTGTCCGGCAACCGGGGCACCTGCAAGATCCTGTCGTTCACCACGCAGGCAGCGCTTTCCGGAACGGTGGACGAAATGCCACGCCCCAACGGCCATAATGAGCTTGACACCAACGATCTCGGCATCGGCCTGGGCGAGGATTTCGAGATCATTTTCAGTGCCGAGCGGCCCGCAGGCTACACCGGCCACTGGGCGCCAATCGCCCCTGAGGCACGCGGCATGTACACGCGTTATCGCATGTATGATTGGCTGACCGAGGTCGATCCGGTTCTGTCGATCGAATGCCTCGATCCGGTGCCGCCCAAGCCGCGTCTGACGCCCGAGGAAATCCTGCACCGCATTCAGGAAATGGCCAAGTTCCCGGCGCGCAAGACCAAGCTTTACTACGCGATGCAGAACGGCGTGATGGACCGCGTCGGCTGGAACGTGTTCGAACCGATCCGAATGGCGGGCGCTCTGGTGAAACAGACTTATTGGCCGGCGAACTTCCAGTTCGGTGCCGACGAGGCACTGATCATCGAAACGGAGATTCCGGAGCGGGCACCGTACTGGAACATCCAGTTGAACGATCCCTACTTCAACGCGCTGGAATATGTGTACCGCCTGTCCAGCACCAACGGAGCGATGGCAAAGCTGTCGTCTGACGGGAAGTTCCGCGCCGTGATCTCACTGACCGACCCGGGCGTGCCCAACTGGCTTGATCCGGCAGGCTACACGGAAGGTGGCATCTACGGCCGTTGGTACGATTGCGACAGCGAGCCGCTGCCGACGATCACTCGCGTGAAGCTGGCTGACCTGCGCAATCACCTGCCATCCGACACACCCGTCGTCGCAGCCGAGGAGCGCGCCGACGAACTGCGCCTGCGCGTCCGCGCCTGCCAGCGCCGCCGGAGGTGGTGATGATTACCGACCACCTCAACTTCACCGGGAAGGTCGCCATAGTCACCGGTGGCGGCACCGGCATCGGTTATGCCACGGCCCTGCAACTGGCGAAGCTGGGCGCGAGCGTCATCATCGCCAGCCGCACCGCCGATGAACTGGAAGCCGCTGCCGCGCGCATTTCGGCAGAGAGCGGCTCGAAATGCGTCGCCGTCCCAACTGACGTGAAGGATGAATATGCCATCATCCGCATGGTCCAGCGCACGGTCGATGAGTTCGGCCGCATCGACGTGCTGATCAACAATGCGGGTGGCACGCGCATGGGCCCACTTGAGTCGATCCCGACGCGCGGCTGGGATTCAATCTTCGACCTCAACGTGAAGTCTGCCTACATCTGCACACGCGAAGCCGGCAAGCACATGATCGCGCAGAACTCCGGCGCCATCGTCAGCATCTCGTCCAGCGCGGGCGTCAACGGCGTGAAGGGCGGCGCGCATTACTCCGCCGCCAAGTCCGCGCTCCAGATGTTCACCAAGGTGACCGCCGCCGAGTGGGGCCGCTATGGCATCCGCGCCAACTGCGTAGCGGCAGGCGCCATCGCCAGCGAGCGCGTGTCCGAGGCATGGAAAGTGGCGGGGCTGGATGAGGAACAGATGGGCAAGGCCATACCGCTCGGGCGGACTGGCACCCCTGACGAGATGGCCAACATGATCGTCTTCTTCGCCAGCGACGCCGCCTCCTACGTCACCGGCGAGACCATCTCCGTCAGCGGCGGCCCGTCGATTGGCGGAATTTCGGTCGACTGAACAATAACCTGCACCGGAAAGGGTGCGCAGCAGCAGTGATAAGGGACCACCCGTCACGATGGAACTGACCTACAACCCGCCCGAGAGCTTCCGCCATTCACGGGACCTTTTGCATCAGACAGTGACGGAGGGCAGTGGCCTTACCGACTTCGGTCCCGCCGACTACATCCCCGGCCTGAAGGCCCTGCTTCAGTCGAGGGACTACGACCCGCGTTTCTCCGAAACCGGCCGCCGCGCCGCCTGGGGCATGGTGATCGACGTACTGCGTGGCCGCGCCCATGCCGTGCAGGCGATGAAAGACAACCCCGGCTTCGACGAAAAGCCCATCCTCGCCCCCGTCGTTATCACCGGCGTGCCGCGCACCGGAACCACGGCGCTGCACCGGTTGATGGCAGTCGATCCGCGCTTTCAGGGTTTGCAGACCTGGCTGCTCGACTCCCCGATGCCGCGCCCGCCGATCGAAAGCTGGGGCGATT
>JBEVKC010000175.1:0-5933 GCA_040509895.1 Novosphingobium sp.
ACGTGTTCTTCTCGTGGGCCGTCACCGGCCCGCCGGTGATCGACCCGCGGCCGGAATACCTGGCGGGAGTGCTCTATCTCGCGATCATGGGCTCGGTGGTGACGTTCCCGCTCTATTTCCAGCTCATCCGCGATTGGGGCGCGGGCAAGGCGGCCTATAACGGAGTCGCCGTGCCGGTTGTCGCCATGACGCTATCGACGCTGTTCGAAGGCTACCGCTGGAGCGCGCTGGCGATTGGCGGCGCGGTTCTAGCCATCTCCGGGCTGATGATCGCCCTATCCGGCCGCAAGTAGCCCTTCTCGAAAAGTCGGGTAACGCGGTTGCCATCCCAGCACCCGCTTTGCCTTGCCGTTCGCGACGCGGCGGTTTTCGCCATAGAAGGCCCTCGCCATGGGGGAGAGGTTCGCCTCTTCCAGCGCTTGCAGCGGCGGAGCGGCCACACCCAACAGGCGGCAGGCTTCCTCGATCACGGCATTCTGGCTGCACGGCAGATCATCGGCGAGGTTATAGGCGCCAGCCGGAGCCTCCAGCGCGGTGAACACGCCGCTGGCAATGTCATCGACATGGATTCGGCTGAATACCTGCCCCGGAATGTCGATGCGGTGCGCCTTGCCCTCACGTACCCGGTCCAGCGCAGAGCGTCCCGGGCCGTAGATGCCCGGCAGCCGGAATACTCTCGCTCCAAGGCCGAGCCATGCCGCATCGGCCTCTGCCCGCGCGGTTCGCCGCCCTTTACCGATGGGCGCGCTCTCATCGACCCACGCCCCGCCCACGTCGCCATAGACCCCCGTGGAGGAGAGATAGCCCAGCCACTTTCCCGCCAGCGTATCGCCATAAAGGTCGAGCACCGGGTCCACACTTTCGCCGCCCGGTGGCACCGAGGAAAGGACATGCTCCGAGTCGGCCAGCGCCGCCCGGACATTGCCCACATCGTCGAACCGCAACGTGCCCTCGTTGCCAGTTGAGATCACTTCCCAGCCGCGATTTTCCAGCACCCGCGCTATCCGCGTTGCGGTGTAGCCCAGCCCAAAGATAAACATGCGCTTCATGGTGCTTTCCATAGCGTGATGGGTGGCAATCGGAAGCGCATGGTTTAGATTGCCGCGCATGGACAGCGCCAGCAGACCCTCCGCCCCCGCCGGTACCTCTGTTACCGCAGATGCCGCCGTTCCCCCCAAGGCTCCGCCGATCATCCGGCGCGAGGACTACAGGCCGCCAAACTGGTTGGTTCCGGGCGTATTGCTCGATTTCACCCTCGGGCTGGACGAGACGCACGTCACCACGACGCTGCAGGTTACGCGCAATCCGCAAGGCAGCGGCGAAAGCACGATTCGGCTTGAAGGCGATGGCATCGCTGCCCTGTCGGTGCTGGTCGATGGCCGGGAAACCAATACCTGGCGCATGGACGGGCCAGACCTGCTGGTTGACCTGACCGGCGATGCCCACACCATCACCGTCGAGACGATGGTGCATCCGGCGTCCAACAGCCAGCTCATGGGCCTCTACGCTTCCAACGGCATGCTCTGCACCCAGTGCGAGGCCGAAGGTTTCCGCCGCATTGCCTTCTACCCTGACCGGCCCGATGTGCTCTCGATCTTCAAGGTGCGGATGGCGGGCGACAAGGCGCGCTTCCCGATCCTGCTCTCCAACGGCAACTGCACCGCCACGGGCGAAAGCGACGACGGCACCCACTGGGCAGAATGGCACGACCCGTGGCCCAAGCCGAGCTACCTCTTCGCCCTTGTCGCCGGGAAGCTCGTCGCCAACAGCGCCAGCTTCACCACGATGAATGGCCGCAAGGTCGACCTCAACATCTGGGTCCGCCCCGGTGACGAGGACCGTACCCAGCACGCGATGGATTCGCTGATACACTCGATGAAGTGGGACGAAGAGGCATTCGGCCGCGAATACGACCTCGACCTGTTCAACATCGTCGCCGTGTCAGACTTCAACATGGGCGCGATGGAGAACAAGGGCCTCAACGTCTTCAACACCCGCTATGTCCTTGCCGACCCGGAAACGGCGACCGATGCTGACTATGACGCGGTCGAAGGCGTTATCGGTCACGAATACTTCCACAACTGGTCGGGCAACCGCATCACCTGCCGCGACTGGTTCCAGCTGTCGCTCAAGGAAGGCTTCACCGTGCTGCGCGACCAGCTGTTCAGCGCCGACATGGGCAGCCAGCCGGTCAAGCGGATCGAGGATGTGCGCGTGCTGCGACAAGCGCAGTTCCCTGAGGATTCGGGCCCGCTCGCCCATCCGATCCGCCCGGATTCCTATCAGGAGATTTCGAACTTCTACACGGCGACCGTCTATAACAAAGGCGCCGAAGTCATCCGCATGATGCGCACGATGGCGGGGCCGGATCGATTCCGCAAAGGCACCGACCTCTATTTCGACAGCCACGATGGCGAGGCCGCGACCTGCGAAGACTTCGTGCAATCCATCGAAAAGGGCGCCGGCTTGGACCTTAAGCAGTTCCGCCTGTGGTACTCGCAGGCGGGGACGCCGCAGGTGAAGGCGCGGCTCTCGCATGAAGGCGATACTGCCGTGCTGCGGCTGGAGCAGACCGTCCCAGCAACCCCGCACCAGCCCAACAAGCAGCCGATGCCTGTGCCGCTTCGCATCGCGCTTTTCGACCGCGAGACGGGTGAGCATCACGGCGAACAGCTGATCGTGCTGGACAAGGCAGAGGCCGAATTCAGCTTCCCCGGCTTCGCCAGCCGCCCGGTTCTTTCGATCAATCGCGGCTTTTCGGCGCCGGTTTCCATCGACGCTGATGTTGCCGCTTCCGATCTGCTGTTCCTTGCCGCCAACGATGACGATTCCTTCGCCCGGTATGAGGCGATGCAGAGCCTTGTCGTCCAGCACCTTGTCGCGGCGGTCAGCGGCGGCCTGGTCTGCGATGCTGACCGGCAGGCGGGGCGCGATGCCATCGGCCGCGCATTTGCCGCCGTGATCGATGACCGGGACCTTGATGACCTGATGCGCGGTGAACTGATGATCCTGCCGTCGGAGGGTTACCTTGCCGAACAACTCACAGTCTCCGACCCCGGCGCGATCCATGAGGAGCGCGAAGGCCTGAAGGCATGGCTGGGCCGCGAGCTGGCCGGGCCGCTGGCGGCCCTGCATGACCGGGTAAGCGCCGTTCCCTACAGCCGTTCTGCCGAGGCGCGGGGTGCCCGCAAGCTCAAGACGCAGGCGCTGGTCTATCTGGCGGCGGGCGATCCGGCGGCAGGCGCCAAGCGCGCCTTCCGTCAGTACCAGGCGGCGGACAACATGACAGACCGGCAGGGCTCATTGATGGTCCTGTGCAGTCTGGACGCACTGGAGCGGGAAGAAGCGCTGGCCGATTTCCACGCGCGCCATGCCGACAATGCGCTGGTGATCGACAAGTGGTTCTCGCTGCAGGCAGGTTCGATGCACAAGGATGTGTTGAGCCATGTGAAGCAACTGGCCGCGCACCCCGACTTCACGATGAACAACCCCAATCGCGTGCGGGCGCTCTATATGGCGATGGCAGCCAACCCCAAGGCGTTCCACGATGCTTCGGGCGAAGGGTATCGCATCATCGGCGACCTCATCCTTGCGCTTGATCCGATCAACGCCCAGACCGCGGCGCGTTTCGTGCCGTCACTGGGGCGCTGGCGGCGGATCGAGCCGGTACGTTCGGCGATGATGAAGGCGCAGTTGGAGCGCGTTGCCGAAGCTCCCAAGCTTTCGCGCGATACCTTCGAGCAGGTGTCAAAGAGCCTTGGCTGATCCGGTCGACGTCATAGCTGCCGGTGTGCTTGCCGGGCTTCCGCATGGGTTCCTTGGCCGGCGGGGCGGCGTTTCGATTGGCGTGGTTGGGGGGCTCAATGTCGGGCTGGGCTCAGGCGATGAGGCTGCGTCGGTCGCCGAAAACCGCAGGCGAGCTGCGGACGCCGTTTTGCCCGGCGCGCCGCTGGTGTCCGTTTACCAGGTCCATTCGCCCGATTGCGTGACCGTCAGCGAACCTTGGGGCGACGATGCCCGCCCAGAGGCCGATGCGCTTGTGACCGACCGGCCCGGCATTCTGCTGGGCATTGTTACGGCTGACTGCGCGCCCGTCCTCTTCGCTGACCGTGAGGCTGGCGTGATCGGCGCCGCTCATGCCGGGTGGAAGGGCGCGCTGCATGGCGTCACCGACCGCACCATCCAGGCGATGGAGGCGCTTGGCGCGCGCCGCTGCGCCATTGTCGCCGCCATCGGTCCCTGCATCGCGCAACCGAGCTACGAAGTGGACGGGGGCTTTGCCTCACGCTTTCTCGCCGCCGACCCGGCCAACGGAACCTACTTCGCCGCAGGGCAGGAAGGGCGCTGGCAATTCGATCTTGAAGGCTATGTAGCCCACCGCCTCGAATCTGCAGGACTGGGCAGTGTCGAGAAGCTGGGGCTCGACACTTATGCTGCGCCAGAGCGCTTCTATTCCTTCCGCCGCTCCACGCATCGGCAAGAGCCTGCGTACGGGCGGCAAATCTCATTGATCGCCTTGCCAAACGGTGCTGAAACAGCCCGGTAAAAAAGGGCTAAAAAGGCGGTTGGCAGGGTGGATTTTCGCGTCTATCAGCGCGCCAAGCCGGTAGCCGCCATAGGATTGCCTTGCGGATATACCGGCGCCCAGGGGCTTTCGGCGTACCTGATTTGAGTTTTTCGGCCTGCTCTCTTTAAACCGGGTGCGGGCCTCCAGAGCAAGGCAAGGTCTGACATGTCACAAGATCCCGCCATCGGCACTTCCCAAACTGATGGGGAACAGGCAGCCGGTGATGGCGTGCGTCGGCGCGATTTCATCAACATTGCGGCCGTGAGCGCCGCGGGCGTTGGCGGTCTCGCCGTGCTGTACCCGCTCATCAGCCAGATGGCCCCGTCGGCAGACGTGCTGGCGGAAAGCTCGACCGAGGTCGACATCTCGCAGATTCAGCCGGGCCAGGCGATCAAGGCGGTCTTCCGCAAGCAGCCGGTGTTCATCCGCAACCTGACGGCGCACGAAATCGCAGAGGCCAACAAGGTCGATGCCAACACGCTGCGCGACCCACAGACCCTGTCCGAACGGACCAAGGAAGGCCACGAAAACTGGCTGATCACCATGGGCGTCTGCACCCACCTCGGCTGCGTGCCGCTGGGCGCCGGCGAGGGTGAGGTCAAGGGTGAGTTTGGCGGCTATTTCTGCCCCTGCCACGGCTCGCACTACGATACCGCCGCGCGTATCCGTAAGGGGCCTGCCCCGTCGAACCTTGTGGTTCCGGAATACGCCTTCACCACCGACACCGTCGTAAAGATCGGCTGAGGCCAAAAGAGACGCTGAGGAAACATCATGAGCTTCCCCTGGGCCAACGAATATAAGCCGAGCCATCCCTTCATGCAGTGGATGGACGACAGGCTGCCGCTGCCGCGCATGGTCTACAATGCGGTGGGCAAAGGCTACCCCGTCCCGCGCAACCTGAACTATTGGTGGAACTTCGGTTTCCTGGCGCTGATCTGCCTTGTGCTGCAGATCGTCACCGGCATCATCCTTGCCATGCACTATGCGCCGAACGCGCTGGTGGCATTCGATTCGACCGAACACATCATGCGCGACGTCAACTGGGGCTGGATGCTGCGCTACGCGCACGCCAACGGCGCTTCGGCGTTCTTCGTCGTCATCTACATCCACATCTTCCGCGGCTTCTTTTACGGTTCGTACAAGGCCCCGCGCGAAATGGTGTGGCTGCTTGGCGTCGTGATCTTCCTGCTGATGATGGCGACCGCCTTCATGGGCTACGTCCTTCCCTGGGGCCAGATGAGCTTCTGGGGCGCCAAGGTCATCACCGGCCTGTTCTCCGCCATTCCCATGGTGGGTGAGCCTCTGCAGCAGTGGCTGCTGGGCGGCTTCGCTCCGGACAATGCTGCCCTGAACCGCTTCTTCTCGC
>JBEVKC010000176.1:0-9925 GCA_040509895.1 Novosphingobium sp.
GTGCTGAACACATGTTCAGCGTTATGAATTGAATCGGGAGAACCCATGTCCATCCGCTTTGAACCCATCAAGGAATTCATTGGCTCGCGCGTCGTCTGGGACAACCGCGAAGACCTGTTCACGCCGGAAGCTGCGGCCGCGATTCGCGCCAAGGTGGAAGAGCGCACGGTTATCGTCTTCCCCGAACTCAACCTCACAGACGAGGAGCAGCTCAAGATCACCGAGCTGATGGGCGAACGCGTGCGCCTCACCGCGCGCAACAATGTCCAGTCGAACAACGAGGACGTGTACCAGGTCACGCTGGACGAGAAGATCAACCCGCAGCCGGAATATGTGCTCGGCACCTTCTTCTGGCACATGGACGGGATCACGGTGGACATGCCGCCGCCGTTCGCCACGCTGCTGTCCTGCCGCATTGCCCCGGACAAGGGCGGCGAGACGGAATTCGCCAGCACCTATGCGGCCTATGAGGGCCTGCCGCAGGAAGAGAAAGACGCGCTTGAGGGCGTGAAGGCGGTTCACTCGGTCCGCGCCAGCCTTTCGCCGATTGCCGACGCGATCCCCGAAAAGCACCGTGAGCGCGTGCTGGGCATCGGCCTGATCAAGGAACATCCGCTGGTCTGGACGCACGAGTCCGGACGCAAGTCGATGGTTATCGGCACCACTGCCGATCACATCGTCGGCATGGATATTCCCGCGGGCCGCGCCATGCTGATCCGGCTTCAGGAATGGGCGGCGCAGCCTGCCTACTCGCTGCGCCACAAGTGGACCAAGGGCGACTTCGTGATCTGGGACAACACCGGCGCGATGCACCGGGCAATTCCATATGACAAGTCGACCGGCCGCATGATGCACCGCACTTCGATCGCGGGTACCGAGACGGTCGCCGCCTGATATTGGTTTGAGCCCCCTCGCCAGCACCAGGCTTCCATGCCAGAGGTGCGGGTGAGGGGAGGCTTTTCGATGTACCGTTTGATTGCACTGTTTGCCGTTGCTGCGACCACCCCAGCAACGGCCCAGACACCTCCCCAGAATCCGGCGCCTTCAGTGCCGGTGGAAATCACGAAAATGGAAGTGCCGCAGGACAAGGGGCCGCAGGTCGTCCATGTCCAGGAGCGCGAGTTTGCGCCCGGCGCGACGTCGGGCTGGCACATCCATCCCGGCGAAGAGATCGCCTATCTCATCAGCGGCGAAATGGAGTTGATGACGCCTACGGGCACCCGCCACCTCAAGCCCGGTGACAGCTTCGTCATGCCGCGCGGCGAGGCGCATAACGGCCATAACTCTGGCTCGGTCAATGCGAAGCTGGTGATCACGTTGGTCGTGGACCGGGACGCTCCAGCGCGGCAGCCCGTCAAAGCGCCCTGAATTTCCGGCAATGCGAGATAGTTAGACTGCTCCTGAACGAGGCGTAGCCCGTCGGTTCAGTTAGCGATGCGTAGCATGTGTGCATCGTTTGACTGGAGAATGGAGGTCTGAACCTTGCGCTTTTTCATCATTGCCGCCGCAGTGGCGGGTTCGGCAGTTGCTTTGCCCTCTGCCGCCTATGCAGACAGGATCGACAGCTGGCGTGAACTTGAAATCAAGCGCGAGCAGTGCGCCCGGAAACTGGACCGGGCGGACAATCGTCGAGAATATTACAACCGTGTTGAGAAGTGCCGTCGCCAGATCGCGGAGGCTCGTTACCGGCTTGAGCGCCAGCGTTATGGCCGCGGGGACGACCGTAGTGGCTGGAATGGCAGGAACGGCGAATGGGGCTGGTACGGGGATCGCAACTATCGCCCACGTGAAAGCGGTTGGCGTTACGACCGTTAAATCCCACCCGGCACGGCTGGTCGCTCCATTGCGGCCAGTCCTGCCACCAATGCGCGGGTGCAGGCGGCCAGCTCATTCGCATCGACAGAGCGGACAACGAAGTTCGCACCCGTCTTGCCATCGCGCCAGAAGGGATAGCTGCCGATCTGGCAACCGGTATGGTCTGCCTCGGTACGGCGGAGCAGTTCGGCGACTTCGCTTTCCTGCACCCAGCAGCCGACCGTCTCTGACAGCAGGGGCGCTCCGCCTTCGAGCGTCCCGGACAGCGCGTCGAGCATCCCGGCGGTGATCTGTGGCACGCCGGCCATGATGAACACGTTGGCAAACCGGATGCCCGGTGCGCCGGTGTAGCGGTTGGGGATCAGCTCCGCGCCCTCTGGCACGCGCGCCATGCGCAGGCGCGCTTCGGTAAGGCCGCCGCGTGTTTCGTAATATCCTTCAAGGATTGCACGGGCTTCGGGGTGGACGATCACGCCGACACCCAGCGCCTCGGCAATGGCGTCCACCGTGATGTCGTCGTGCGTCGGGCCGATGCCGCCGGTGGTGAAAACATAGTCGTTGCGGGCCCGTAGGGTGTTCACTGCCTCGACAATGGCGGGTGTTTCATCTGCCACCACACGCACTTCTTTCAGGCGGATACCCTGGATGCCAAGCCATTGCCCGACCTGTGCGACGTTCTTGTCCTGCGTACGGCCAGATAGAATCTCGTCGCCGATAACAATCAGCGCGGCCGTGTAGATGTGGGATGAGTCGGGCATTGACGTGGGGTTAGGTCAGCCTGAGAGGGAGGGCAAGGTGGTGAGGGCGCCAACCCGATCGAACCGCATCACCCCGTCTTCCAATGGCGCCTCATGCATTTCCCGCCGGTCAGTGCGGTAGTTCATGCTGATCCGCCATGGCGCTGTTGTTGCGCTCCTGGGGATAAGCGCCTTTGATCGCTGGAGATAGCCGGATGAGAACGCCTCGAACGGGCGCTCGTCGATAAGGTTGTGATCCTGGTCCAGAACTGGCGTCGCCACGTCGAGCCCATCGGCATCCATGTGGTTGAACAGGCGGCAGAGCCAGTCTGCGACGATATCGACCCGCAGCGTCCAGCCCGCGTTGAGGTAACCGAACAATGCCACAAGGTTCGGCACGTTCGAGAACATGCAGTTGCGGTAGTAAAAGTGCTTAGCGAAGTTCACAGGCGCGCCGTCAAGGCTGACGGTGATCTTGCCCGCGACTGCCAGCTTCAATCCCGTGGCCGTGACAATGACATCGGCGTGGATGCGCTGTCCGCCCTCAAGCAGAATGCCACCCTCGTCCACCGTCGCGATCTGGCCGGTCACTACGCTCGCCTTGCCCTCACGCAGGGACTGGAACATGTCGCCGTCAGGCACGAGGCACAGCCGTTGCTCCCACGGGCCATAGGGCGGGGTAAAATCGCTCTCGTTATAGGCTTCGCCCAGTTCCTTTTTCAGCTGGCCGGTCAGGAACGCGCCCACTTCCTGCGGCTTGGTGCGGGACCGGGTGAACAGGAAGTCCTGCAGCCGGGTGTTACGCTCCCGAACCAGTGCATAGGCCCATTTCTCGGGCAGGATACGGCGCAGCAAATTTGCCAGGCGGTCGTGCTTCGGACGGTTCAGATACCAGGTCGGCGTCCGCTGCAGCATGGTGACGTGGGCGGCATTCTCCGCAAGCGCCGGGACCAGCGTGACTGCGGTTGCACCTGATCCGATGACGACGATGCGCTTGCCGGTGGTGTCCAGCCCCTCTGGCCAGAACTGCGGATGAACGACCGTGCCGCCAAACCGTTCAAGTCCCGCAATCTGCGCGTCATGGGGATTGTCGTAGTCATAGTAGCCAGACCCCAGGAACAGGAAGCGACCGGTCACCTGCTCGCCATTCGCCAGCCCGATGGTCCACAATGCCGCGCGGCTATCCCAGTTCGCGGTGATGACCTGCTGGCCAAACCGGATGTGCTGGCGGATGCCGCGTTCATCCACCACGCGGTCCAGATAGCTGAGGATCGTGTCTCCATCGGCGATGGACTGGTCATCCCGCCACGGCGCGAAGGCGAATCCCAGCGTGTACATGTCGCTGTCAGAACGCACGCCGGGATAGCGGAACAAGTCCCACGTTCCGCCCAGCCGCGCGCGCCGGTCCAGCATCACAAAGCTGCGCTGCGGGCACTTTTCCTTCAGGTGCGCCGCCATGCCGATGCCGGAAATTCCGGCGCCGACGATGATGACGTCCAGAGGTTTAGGCAGCGGCGCGGCAATGTTCATCGGCGTCCCCTCAACTGTCTGTTGTGCCAGTTTCTTTTGTTTATGCCGATCATCCGCGCATTGCCAGCGTCCACCCTCTTTGCCAGAAGCGCCATATGCCAGTCATCGCCGCGCGCCGATACACGGCGGGAAAATGCTCTGAACACGACATCGCCATCGACGGGGCGGTGCGGGGAGAGTTGCCACACGGATGCTTTGATTGGGTGGGCGTCGCGGAGCCAACCCCTGCAGAGATGGAGTTGATCCGGCGCCAGTTCGACCTGCATCCGCTGGCGATCGAAGATGCGCTCGACCCGAACCAGCTTCCCAAGATTGAAATTTACGGGAAGTCGCTGTTCATCGTGGCGCGCACCGCCGCGATCGAGGAAGGCGAGAACATTGTCTATGGGCAGACGTCGATCTTTCTTGGCCCGGATTTCATCGTTTCGGTGCGCATTGGCTCCACGCGCGCGCACCATACGCTTCGCAAGAAGCTGGAGGTGAATGCCGAAAAGCTGTCCGAGGGGCCAGACTTTGTCGCCCATGGAATCCTCGACTTCATAGTCGATGGCTACCAGCCGCTTATGGAAAAGCTGGAAGTCGCGGTGCAGGAAATGGAAGAGTCGGCGATTGCCGAATTCCCGCAGCAATCGACCATTCGGCGCATCTTTCGCCTGCGTCGCCAGATGCGCCGTTTCGAACGCATCGTCGGGCCCATGGAGGAAGTCTGCGACCGGCTGGTCCGCGCTGAGCTTCCTGCGATAGACCCAACGGCGCGCATCTGGTTCCGCGACGTCCTTGACCACGTCCGCCGCGCGATGGCCCGCTCCCGTTCGCTCAAAGAGACGCTGGCCAGCATCGTCGAGACTGCCAGCCTGCTCGAACAGCACCGCCAGGGAGAAATGACCCGCCAGCTTGCCGCCTGGGCAGCGATACTTGCCGTGCCCACCGCAATCGCAGGGATTTACGGCATGAACTTCGATTTCATGCCTGAGCTCAGATGGGAATACGGCTATTTCATCGTGCTGGGCGCGATAGCGGCGATCTGCATCGGGCTGTGGGTGCGGTTCCGCAAGATCGGCTGGCTCTAGGTTCAAACGACGACACTTCCTTTGCGCGAACCAATGGCGCACTATCCGGTTACTCCTGAAGCGAAGACCTTGTGGTCGGCATCAAGGACGCGAACCGCCTATGCAGTTTCTGGACAGCAGCGTCGAAGGCGTAATCCATTCGCAGGTAGAGTTGCACCCCGATCCTGGGCGCACAATCGTCCGGCCCTTCCTGCCGGCCGATCCCGATGGCTACGTCCAGCAGCGGCCCCGGCCCCAACGCATAGTGGATCGCGCGCTCTCACTGGGTGAAGCGCAGGTCGAAATGGGCGTAAAGAGGTTGCTTCGCGTGGCCGAAAACCGTCCGCGCAATTTCGCCGATTACTTGCTGGACCGCTTCGACGATTTGAACGGCAAGGAGTTTGAGCATTGCTCTGTCAGTGATGCTCGCAAGAAGCTGATCGCTGCCTATTTCTGCGCCGAATACTCGTATGAGGCGGCCGCTCTGTTCAATCCCAGCATTATCCCTTGCCCGTGGGACAACCAGCGCGCCGATGGCGGCGTGAAATTCATGATGTCGCTGCGGGCCGTGGGGGAGGGGCATGTTTCCTCTGTCACGTTCCGCAGCGGGGTCTGGCATCCCGACCTAGGATTTGAGGTGGACAACGCCAGCAACCGCAGTGTCACGCCGCGTATCGTTACTGACGCAAGCGGCGGCAATGTCACCCGGCTGGCCTGCGAGGATGGAGAGGACATATCCGAAGTCGTCATGTTCCCCGTCACCCCCAGCCAGCGGCAGGGGATCGAGGACATGCGGATGGTCGCGTTCAGCGATGGCGGCGGCCAGCCGGACATCTTCGGCACCTATACCGCCTATGATGGCCGCCACGCCCGGCCAGAGATGATGCACACCACCGATTTCGTGAACTTCACCCTGCGGCCGCTTGGGGGGCGGCTATCGACGGGCAAGGGCATGGCATTGTTCCCGCGCAAGGTCGGCGGACGCTACCTGATGCTGGCCCGGCAGGATTCGGAAAACATCTGGCTCCTGGAATCCGATGATCCGTTTACATGGGATCACGGCTGCAGGATTGTTGAGCCGGCCTATGCGTGGGAGTTCGTCCAGCTGGGCAATTGCGGCTCTCCCATAGAGATCGACGAGGGCTGGCTGGTGCTTACCCATGGTGTCGGGGTGGTGCGAAGCTATGCGATCGGCGCCTGCCTGCTCGACAAGAACGATCCCGGCAAGGTTCTGGGAAGACTGGCGCAGCCGATGATGCGCCCCGTGCCGCTTGGAGCGCGCAACGGCTATGTGCCCAACGTGGTCTATAGTTGCGGCGGGATGGTGCATGATCGCACCTTGCTGCTGCCCTATGCCGTAGCCGACACCTTTACGCGCTTTGCCTCCGTGCCGCTGGACGCGCTGCTGGCTGCCATGCGCTGAACTGCAATCCTGCACGTCCGGAAACATTCGGTTGGCGCGGTGGGTTGGTGATGGAGTAATATGCTGGCGGTGTTCGGCGGGTAGCCCTGCGACATGGGGCAGTCCCACACTTCTCTGGAGGAAGCCATGCCCCAGACCATGAAGGCCGCAGTCGTTCGCGAATTTGGCAAGCCCTTGACCATTGAGGAAGTGCCTGTCCCCGAACCCGGCCCGGGGCAGATACAGGTTGCGATCAAGGCCTCCGGAGTTTGCCACACGGATCTGCATGCTGCGGAAGGAGACTGGCCGGTCAAGCCGCCCCTGCCTTTTATTCCGGGGCATGAAGGCGTGGGCTTGGTCTCGGCCGTCGGTGCGGGTGTGACGCACATCAAGGAGGGCGACCGGGTTGGGGTTCCGTGGCTCCACACCGCCTGCGGTCACTGCGTGCATTGCCTTGGGGGCTGGGAGACGCTTTGCGAGAGCCAGCAGAACACCGGTTATTCGGTGAATGGAGGGTTTGCGGAATATGTCCTGGCCGACCCCGCCTTTGTCGGCCACCTGCCGCCTGACATCGGCTTTATTGACATTGCCCCGGTGCTCTGCGCGGGCGTGACGGTCTACAAGGGTTTGAAGATGACCGACACCAAGCCCGGGGACTGGGTGGTGATCTCTGGCATCGGCGGGTTGGGCCACATGGCGGTGCAATACGCCAAGGCCATGGGCCTGAACGTGGCGGCCGTCGACATCGACGATGCGAAGCTGGCGCTCGCCCGCAGGCTGGGCGCGGTGGTGACGGTGAATTCGGCTGATGAGAACCCGGCAGTCGCAATCAGGCGGGAAACGGGCGGTGGTGCGCAGGGTGTGCTGGTCACGGCAGTCAGTCCCTCGGCATTCGAGCAGGCCTTGGGCATGGTGGCGCGCGGCGGCACTGTTGCGCTGGTCGGCCTGCCGCCGGGTGACTTTCCGCTGCCGATCTTCGACATGGTGCTAAACGGCATAACCGTGCGCGGATCGATCGTGGGAACACGGCTCGATCTTCAGAAGTCCCTGGAATTCGCGCGGGATGGTAAGGTGAAGGCGATGGTTGCGGCGGCGCCTCTGGACAGCATCAATTCGGTCTTTGCCGACATGCGCCAAGGCAAGATCGAGGGCCGGATGGTGATCGACATGGCGATGTAGGCAGAAGTGCATGATCCGCAAAAGCAGGGGCACTGGCAACCCCAGGCGGTTTCGCGCATTTCCCGTATCGTGGCCGAAAAACCTGTCCCTCGCGAAGCGGTACTGATCGTCAATACCCGTTCGCGGCGGGGCCGGGCGCTGTTTCGTGAGGCCTTGGACAAGCTCACGCAGGCGGGCATCCATATTGTTGAGGCCCACGCTGTTCGCGACCCGGGGCTGCTTGTTCCGACTGTGAATGCAGCGGTCATAACCGGTGCGCCCATGGTGATCGTGGGCGGGGGAGACGGATCACTGTCCTGCACGGTGGACGAGGTGGTGGGCTACGACTGCGTATTCGCGCTACTTCCGCTCGGCACGGCCAACAGCTTTGCACGGACCCTTGGTATCCCGCTTGATCTGGACGGCGCCATCGGGACGATCGCCAAGGGCCAGCGCCGGCGGATCGACCTTGGAGTCATCAACGGGGACTATTTCGCCAACGCCGCTGCGATGGGCATCTCGCCCATGATCGGGGAGACGGTGCCTCCAAAGCTGAAGCGCTACCTGGGCAGGCTGGGCTATCTGGTATGGGCGGCCCGCTGCCTCATCCGATTTCGGCCTTTCCGCCTGACGGTCGACGATGGAGAAAGCCGCCACACGCTCTGGACCACAGAGGTCCGCATAGCCAATGGCCGCTTTCATGGCGGAGTTGAAATGATTGAGGACTCCGAACCGGATGACGGCCAGATCGTGGTGCAGGCCGTTACGGGCAAAAGCGTCACGCGGCTGGTGTGGGACTGGTTTGCCCGCTTCTGCCGCCTGCCCACGCTTGACCTCGTCACGCAGGAGTTTCGCGGGCGTCGGTTTGAGCTAGACACAAGACCGCGTCAGAAGGTCTCCATCGACGGCGAAGTGCTGGCGCGCATGCCTGCAGTGGTGGAAAGCGCGCACAATGCGATCGAGGTTGTGGTGCCCGTTGAGGAGACATCCTGATCCAATCGTTATTGCCACGTAGCAAGTAGCCGCTATCTTCCGCTTCGATTTGAAACGACATCGGGAGAAAAGCCGTGGCATATTCGCGTCCGCAGACTGGCCGCATCGGTATCTGGTCGCTCGAACTGCGCTTCGGCGATCCGGGTGAAATTGCCGAGGCGGCGGCAGAATTGGAAGAACTGGGCTATGGCGCGATCTGGGTGCCGGGGGGAATCGGCGGCGACGTCACCGGCGATCTTGATCGGCTACTTGGAGCGACAAAGCGGGCGACGATCGCCACGGGTATCATCAACCTCTGGAAGCACGAGCCGGCCGAATTCGCCAATTGGTGGAAGGCGCTCCCCGCCGACCAGCAGGCGCGCGTGCTGCTTGGCATCGGCGTCAGCCACGGCCCCCTGATCGGTGAGGCGTGGAAGAAGCCGATTGCTGCTACCCGCGATTGGGTAGAGGCTATTACCGCAGAAGGGCAACCGGCGGAATCCATGTGTCTTGCCGCGCTTGGCCCCAAGATGATCGAACTTTCCCGTGACGTGACGGCGGGCGCGCATCCCTACCTCACCACGCCAGAGCATACTGCCACTGCTCGGGAGATCCTCGGACCCGGCAAGCTTCTGGCGCCGGAGCAGGGCGTGATCCTTGAAACTGACGCGGACAAGGCGCGCGCGTTGGCCGTGGAGGCGCTGGAGATGTACCGGCAGCTGCCGAACTACAGGAATAACTGGATGCGGCTGGGCTTTACGCAGGACGATGTCGACAATGTTGCTCCGCGTTTGTTGGATGCGCTTTTCGCATGGGGCGACGCAGAGAAGATTGCGGAGCGCGTGAATGCGCATCTTGCAGCGGGTGCAGACCATGTCTGCATGCAGGTGATCGGCACCGGAGGAACCGCTGCCGGTGCGCGTCCCGCCTGGCGGGAACTGGCCAAAGCGCTCCTCTGAAAGCAGGCAAAAAAAAGGCCGGTCCCGAAGGACCGGCCCATTGAAGTTTTGGGAGAGGATGCCTGAAAGGCCCGCCCTATATGGTTCGTCTCTCACATTGCTGCAAGTGCGAAAGACGCAGAGGGTGTTGCAAGAAATGCAAGTTGATATCGCATGCGCGATTGGCTGAAATCCTTGGTTCAGGAACCAGTAATATAGATATAGCTCATTTCTGAGCCTGTGTTGGGTTTAAATTCGTAGTCGTCATTTTGGTTCATACGGACCTTTTGCGACAGGACGATATGCCTTTATGGTACTTAAGAC
>JBEVKC010000177.1:0-13607 GCA_040509895.1 Novosphingobium sp.
TCACGGCTCTGCATGGAGCTGATCTGCGCGGTAACCGCCATCGACCACTCGACGATTTTTTCTTCGAGACCCTGGTCAAGGCCAAGTTGCTCGACAATCACGCGGATGGTGAGCGGCTGGGCAATGTCCTTTACCGCATCGCAGCTGCCGCCCTTGGCGACGACGCTGGCTATCAAGTCGCGGACGACTTCGGTGATGCGCGGCTCAAGATCTTTCACGCGGTGCGCGGTGAAGGCCTGCTCCATCAGCTTGCGGATGCGGGTGTGATAGGGCGGGTCCGACATAATGGCATCGGGGAAGTAACCGCCGCCATGCTCCTTGAGGTAGTTGCGGAACTCGTCGTGCATGCCGCGAGCCTGTTGCTCATGATAGCCGTGTTGCACCGAGAACGTGACGGGGTCGGACTGGACCGCCCAGATGTCCTCATGGCGCGTGACCAGCCAGGAATTGAGCCCCTTGTCGTAATGGATGGGATCACCCTTGCGCATGGCGCTGTAATAGGGGCGCGGGCGGGCCTGGATTTCGTAGTTGGTCAGCGTCCCTTCATCGAGCAGCTTCTGCTCTTCAGGAGTAAGCGCGGCTTTATCTGCGGTCTGCGATTCCATCTGACTTTCCTATCCTGTCCCAGCCTTGTTTCGCGCGCAAAGGCGAGCGGCGGCGACATTTGTGCCATCCCCGCCTCATTGGCGAATTGATGAGGCAGGGGCCATACCCGCGCTCGAACCCACGCTTGCCTCACGCGGCAAGCGGAAGATGCTTAGTACGCCGAAGCAGGTGCTACAGTGACCTCGATCCCGTCCAGTTCCGGCTTCATCTTGATCTGGCAGCCAAGACGGCTGTTATCGCGCATCACGTCGGAAACCATGTCCAGCATGGCGAATTCGATGTCGTCAGGCTGGCCGACCTTTTCCTGCCACTGCTCGGCCACATAGACATGGCAGGTGGCGCAAGCGCAGCCGCCGCCGCAATCGCCAAAAATGCCGTCGACTCCGTTGGCCTTGGCAAGCTCCATCAGGTTCATGCCTTCATCCACATTCTCGATGACCTTGGTATTACCGTTAACGTCGGTCATCGTGACTTTCAGGGTACCCATCTTCTCAAAAATCCTCTTGCACCCAATCGCGGGCTTGCACACTCTATTCCATGCCGAAAGGCGGGCCGCAATGCCAAGAGCAGCATAGCCAATCCGCCGTCAGGGGAAACGGCCTCTGCCCCGCCAGTCATGTGGCCGCATTGCCCTGCCGCCCCATACGGCGCTATTCAGCAGACAAGCAAAAATGGAGAGGTCCCGGTGGCCCGTACGCACATCACCAATGCGACGATTTTCGACGCGACTGGCGCAAAGCCGTTCGTAGGCGACCTGATCGTCGAAGGAAACAGCATCGTCAGCGTCTTGCCCGCTGGCTCACGCCCCGCAGGCCAAGCTGATACCCAGATCGACGGCACCGGCATGTTCTGCATGCCCGGCATGACGGAGGGCCACGGCCACCTCTCGTTCGAGAATGTGACGGCGACCGAAAACCTTATCACGCCGACGCCGGAAGAGCAGGTTTTCACTACCGCCCGCGGCGCCAAGGCACTGATCGAGGCAGGTTTTACCAGCGTCTATGGCGCGTCCGAAGCCAAGCTGCGCCTCGCCGTTGCCGTGCGTAACGAAGTCAATGCCGGGCGCATCCCCGGCCCCCGCATCCGTGCTGGCGGGCTTGAGATCAGCGTCACCGGCGCGATGGGCGACGAAAGCAAGGAACACAATCCGCGCGTCGGCCCCTCGATCATCATCGACGGCCCGGAAGAAATGCGCAAAGCCGTGCGCTTCTGCGCCCGCGAAGGCTGCGACAATATCAAGCTCGATGTCTCGGGCGACCCCTTCTACCCCGGCACGCCGGGCAACTCGACGCCGATGTCCTTTGAGGAGATCAAGATGGCGGTCGATACGGCCCACGCTTTCGGCAAGAAGATCAACGCCCACACGCGTTCGATCGAGGGCTCAAAGGCCTGCATCCGCGCCGGTGTCGATGGCTTGTTCCACTGCGAGTATTCCGACGAGGAACTGCTCGACATGATGGAAGAGGCGAAGGACCGCATCTTCGTCGTGCCGACGCTTGACCTGTTCCACCAGATGGTGAGCGGCGGCGCCTCGGCGTGGGGCATCACGCCTGAGGTCGCTGGCTACATGGGCATCCCGGCGCTGATCGAGGAATCGGTCAAAACCCACACCGAACTTCGCAAGCGCGGCGTGCGGCACTTGATTGGCGGTGACTACGGATTTGCCTGGAGTCCCCATGGCCTGCAAGCCCGTGATATCGGCTATTTCATCGATTATTACGGCTACAGCGCCGCAGATGCGCTGATTTGCGCCACAAAGTACGGCGGCCAGGCCATGCGTAGCGAGGGCGACCTCGGCACACTCGAAGAAGGCAAGCTCGCCGATTTGATCCTCGTCAAAGGCAATGTGCTTGAGGATGTGAGCATCCTTACCCAGCCAGGGCGGATCGCATTGGTGATGAAGGATGGCGTCATCCAGTCCCAATCACCCGCCTTGGCGCAAGCAACCCAATCACCCGCGCTTGAAGCCGCGGAATAGAACGAAGCAGGAGCCAGTTACATGAACGTCGAAACCGGCACGCTGAAGCCCGGCGAAGCTCGTTGCCCGGCAGAAACCACGCAGGAAATCATCGCGCGCGACAAGGTCGCCGCGCCTGCATGGGCCGCCAGCGAAAGCTATGAATACCTCGGCAGCGAGGACATCACCAAGGAACGCTACACCAGCGCCGAATTCGCCAAGGGCGAGTTCGACAGGCTGTGGACCCGCACCTGGCAGATGGCCTGCCGTGAGGAGCACATTCCCGAAGTCGGCGACTATTACGTCTATGACGTCGGACCTTACAGTTTTGTCGTAACCCGCTGCGATGACGATGAAATCCGCGCGCATTTCAACGCCTGCCTCCATCGCGGCACCAAGCTCAAGCCTTCGGGCACCGCCGGCTTTGCCAACAACCTGAAGTGCCCTTTCCACGGCTGGACGTGGAACCTTGACGGATCGCTGAAGGAAATCCCTGAGAAGTGGGACTTCGCGCACACTTCCAACCGCAAGATGTGCCTGCCGGAAGCTCGTGTTGAGCGCCTTGGCGGTTTCGTCTGGATCAACATGGATCCCGACGCGCCGAACCTTGAGGAATACCTCGGCCCGGAAATCATGGCCCACATGAAGGCCTGGAAGCTGGAAGACCGCTACATCTACCTGCACGTCCAGAAGAGCTATCCAGCCAACTGGAAGCTGACCATGGAAGCCTTCATGGAGGCCTATCACGTCGGCGACACGCACCCACAGGTCGCGCCCGCCAATGGCGACGTGAACTCGCAGTACGACGTCTATGGCGAGCACGTGGACCGGTTCATTTCCACGCTCGGCGTCATCAGCCCCAAGCTGTACGACAAGTACACCGAGCAGGACATTATCGAGAACTTCACCTTGGGTGACAGCTCGGCAATGGGCGGCAGCAAACCGCAGCTGAAGGAAGGCGAGCGCGCCCGGCAGGTCATGGCCGACATGTTCCGCAACATGTTCGAAACTGCGACCAACACCGATCTCAGCCACGTGTCGGACACTGAACTGCTGGACACCTACAGCTACACGTTCTTCCCGAACCTGTTCCTGTTCCCCGGCATCTCGCTGCCGATGATCTATCGCTTCCGCCCCGACGCGCGCGACCATCGCCGCACGATCTACGAAGTAATGTTCATGCGCCCGCGCCCAAAGGACGGCACGATTCCGGAAACTGCCGAGGTCGAGATCCTGCAGGACCACCAGTCCTTCTCCGAAGCCAAGGGCATGGACCCGGGCTTTGGGCACATCCTCGACCAGGACACCGACAACCTCTACGCCCAGCAGGAAGGGCTTGAGGCTAGCGCCAAGCCGGGCATCACCCTTGGCGACTATCAGGAAATCCGCGTCCGCCACTTCGAACAGGCAGTCGACAAGTACATGGCAATGCCGCCGAAGCATCCGGACTGGAACAAGCTCCAGCGCGACGATTGCTAACGCCGAACTGAACCCGATGTTCGATCTCACAGGCCGCACGGTCCTCATAGCCGGGGCCTCCTCTGGCATAGGCGCCCATTTCTCCAGAACGGTCGCCGATGCCCGGGCGTGTGTAGTTCTGGGAGCGCGCCGCCTCGACCGGGTCGAGGCGTTGGCAAAAGAGATCGAGGCGGCTGGTGGGAAAGCTTTGCCAGTGGCACTGGACGTCACCAGCGAAGTCTCAGTTGCCGCCGCTTACGACGCTGCCGAAGCTGCATTTGGCAGGGTCGATGGGATCGTCGCGAATGCGGGCGTCGGCACCGGCGGCCGATCCACCGATACGACGGTTGAAGGCGTAAGGGGTGTGCTAGACACCAATCTGCTCGGCACCTACCTCGTCTCGCGGGAAGGCGCACGGCGGCTTATTGCCGCGGGCAGCCGTGAGAAAGGGAACGGCCGGATCGTACTGATTGGTTCCATAACCGCCCAGCAGAACTGGTCGGGTGACGCCATGTACGCAGCGACCAAGGCGGGGATCGATCATCTCGGCCGGCAATTCGCCAAGGAGTGGATCCGTCAGGGCATCAACGTCAACACCATCCAGCCCGGGATGATACCAACCGAAATCAACGAGAAATGGTATGCTACCGAACGTGGGCAAGCCGACATCCTCGCGCAGCATCGCCGCCGCCTGCTTGAAAAGGACGCGCTGGATGACATGCTGCTCTACCTGCTTTCTGACCGTTCAAGGCAAGTGACCGGCACCACCTTCACGATCGACGACGGACAATCTTTATGAGCGCGCTGAAAGGCATTCTGATCGTCGAGATCGCGGAGCGCGTAGCAGGTGAATACACCGCAAAGCTGCTCGCCGACTTCGGTGCTGAGGTCATCAAGGTCGAACGTCCCGACGGCGCGCCATCGCGGCATATGGGGCCGTTCAAGAACGGCGAAAGCGCACTGTTCGCCTATCTCAACGCCAACAAGAAGTCCGTGGTGCTGGATCTCGAAAAGCCCGAGGACCGGGCAAGGCTTGATCAACTGCTGGCCCGGGCCAATGCCCTGATCGACGATCACGACGAGGAATGGGGCGAAGCGCGCGGGCTAAGTTATCCCGCTGTATCCACGGCTTTTCCACAGCTTGTCCACTGTATCGTCACACCTTTTGGACAGGGTTCTCCACCCGAGTGGCAGAATGCGCGTTCGATCAATGTCATCAACGCAGGCGGCTGGGCCTATCACTCACCGAGCGAAACCCCGAACGACAAGCCGCCGCTGAAAGGCGCCGGGCGTTTCCTGCCCGATTACGAATCCGGCATCGACGCCGCCATGTGCGTTCTGGCCTCGCTCCATCGCCAGCGGAAGACCGGGCAAGGCCAGTTCATCGACATTTCAGAAGTCGAAGTTCAGCTCAATCGCATCGACTGCGTGCTGGACCGGATGCTGGCGGGCGACGTCGAGCCTAGCCACGAACGCACTGCCTATGACATGGGCGGCCCTGGCACGTCTTTCGCCTGCAAAGACGGCCACATCTACCTGTTCATGACCACGAAGGCGCACTGGCTCGGCCTTTGCGAACTGATGGGCAATCCGGAATGGACGGCCACCTTCCGCGACGACTGGCTGGAGTTCGATTGCACCAAGCCCAATGTCGCCCGTTTCCGCGAACACTTCACGGCGTGGATCGCCCAGCAGGAAAAGATCCCCATCACCGAGGCCGCGCAAAAGGCCGGGGTTGCGATGGTCCCGGTCAACACCGCTGCCGACCTGCCGCGCAACGAGCAATTCATCCACCGCGGCTTCTTTCAGGAGGCCGAACACCCCGCTTTCGGCAAGGTCAGCTACCCCACCGCCTGCTACAAGATGAGCGCAACCCCCGTGCGGATCATCACTCCTGCCCCCGCCCTTGGCGCTGACAACGAAGAACTGGGAGCCGCCGATGCCCGTGCCTGATCGCGGCGGCCCGCTGAAGGGCGTGCGCGTCCTTGAACTGACCAAGGTCTGGGCCGGTCCTTATGCCGGCAAGATGCTCGCGCACCTCGGCGCAGAGGTCATCAAACTCGAAAGCGCAACCAACCTGGACGAGATGCGTGCCTACGGCGGCGTCGATATCAATTCCGCGCCCTATTTCCTGTCGATCAACCAGGAAATCCTGTCGGTGCAGGTCAACATGAAGACCGATGAGGGGCTGGATCTCGTCCGCCGCATGGTGGCGGAAAGCGACATCGTCATCGACAATATCCGCCCCGGCGCAATGGAGCGGCTAAAGCTCGACTACGAGAACCTCAAGAAGATCAAACCGGACATCATCCAGGTCTCGATCAAGATGTGGGGCACCGACGGACCGCTCGGCTATCAGACCGGCTATGCGCCCTGCTTCGCCTCGCTGAGCGGCCTCACCGCGCTGGTTGGTCATGAAGGCGAGACACCCAAGGGCATGAACATCCGCTACGGCGATTCCACTGCTGGCGCCTGCGCCGCGCTGGCCGCCATCGCTGCCCTGCACCACCGCGAGGCGACGGGCGAAGGCCAGTTCATCGATCTTTCGGCGGTCGAGACGATGACCAGCCTCGTGGGCGACAGCCTGTTCGCCTACAGCGTCACCGGCGAAGTCCCGCAGCCGGATGGGAACTTCCATCCTGAGATGTGCCCGCATGGCGCCTACCCTTGCGCTGATGGCGAGTGGGTAAGCATTGCGGTCGCTGACGAAGATGAATGGCAAGCGCTCTCTAGCGAACTGGAGTTGGACGCCGACCCGCGCTTTAACTCGCTCGCACTGCGCCTTGAGAACCGCCACGCGCTCGATGCGGCAATCGGCGAGCGCACCAATGGCGAAAGCGCGGCTGAACTGGCAGACCGCCTGCGTCTCGCTGGCGTCCCGGCCTTCCGAAGCCAAAGCTCAATCGACCTGTGTTCGGACGATTTCCTTTGGAGCCGTGAAGCCTTCCGCATGGTGACTGATCATCGCAACGGCTCCCGCCCGATCATAGGCCCATCATGGCGCATCAGTCCTGATCCCGCCGCTGTGGAACGCGGTGCCCCGCTGCTCGGCGAGCATAACGATTACGTCTACAAGGAAATTCTGGGCTTGCCGCAGGCGCAATTGGACGATCTGATAGCGCGCAAGATCGTCGACTAGGGCACGTCCGCCCTGTCACAAAAAATGACGGGGTAAGGATGCAACTGGCCTTTGCGATGCCGCACCTGATGGAAGTGCGCGCAATTACAACACCTTGGGAGCGCGAAGTTACCGGCGCGCAGATGGCCGACTTCGCCAAATGGGCGGAAAAGCTGGGCTATGCGATGATCTGCGTGCCCGAGCATTTCGTGATCCCGAACGAGCATCTGGACCTTTCCGGCGCCTTCCACATCGCCGCCTACCCTTCCATGGCCTTCTTCGCGGGCGCGACTGAGCGCATCCGCGTCAACAGCTGCATCGCCATCCTGCCCGCGCAGAACCCGATCATCACGGCCAAGACGCTGTCCACGATGGATTGGCTCTCCAGCGGCCGTGTCACCGTGACCTTCGCGTCCGGTTGGCTCAAGGGCGAGTTCGACGCATTGGGCATCGACTTTCACCAACGCGGCGCGATGGCAGAGGAATATACGCAGGCCATCATCGAACTCTGGACCAAGGAAAGTCCTGAGTTTGAAGGCAAGTACGTCAATTTCCGCGACGTGGCTTTTGAGCCAAAGTGCTTTCAGAAGCCTCACCTCAAGATGTGGTTTGGCGGCGATGCCGACCCGGTGCTGCGCCGCATCGCCCGCTATGCCAGCGGTTGGTGGCCCTTCCTTACCAAGCCAGAGCAGATCCCCGAAAAGCTGGACTTCATCCGGTCCCAGCCTGACTACAACGGCCAGCTTGAGGAAGTGTTTTACGGCTTCTCAACCACGCGACTTGGCGAAGGCCACGTACCCATCGACGATCCGCGCGGTCGCCCGGGTCAGACAAAGCAGGAAATCATCGACCGCCTCTGCTGGTTCAAGGAACTTGGCGTCACAATGAGTTCCGTGCCGATCCCCGAGGTGAAAGGCATTCAGGAATATCGCGACTACTCGCAATGGGTGGCAGAGGAGATCATGCCAGCGGTTGCATAGGTGCAGGCACAAGGGGAGAGACAATATGGCGACATTCGTGCTCGTACATGGCGGGGGTCACGGCGGCTGGTGCTACAAACCGCTTGCGGTATTGCTGCGTGAGGCTGGGCACGAAGTCTATTGCCCCACGCTGACGGGGCTGGCGGACCGATCGCATCTGCTCAATCCCTCCATCAACCTCGACACGCACATCGAGGATGTTGTGAAGCTGCTGTTCTATGAAGACCTGCACGACGTGTATCTCGCCGGGCATAGCTATGGCGGCATGGTCATCACAGGCATCGCCGACAGGGCGCTTGACCGGGTGGGGCACCTTATCTTTCTCGATGCCGCCCACCCCCGCAATGGCGAGGCGCTGACGACATCGGCCAAGGCCCTCATGGAAGAGGCATACAAGCAGGTTCGCGTGGTCGATGGCGTGGAACTGGTGCTGTTTCCTGAAAGCGACTCCGTCCGCCACTACGGAATAACCGAGCAGGCCGATCTTGAATGGGCCCAGCCACGTTTGACCCCGCATCCCTGGGCCTGCTTCAGCCAGCCGCTCAGGCTGGAAAACGAGGAGGCGGTTCGCGCACTTCCACGCACCAGCATCAACTGCACGCCAACGCTCAAGATCAGGCCGCCGGAATTCGCTGCCCGCGTGACCCAAGCCGACCATGTGTTCGAGATCGACACCGGCCATGACCTGATGATCACCGAACCGCGCAAGGTTGCGAACATGCTCATCGAGGTCGTCCGGCGCGAGGAGGCATCACCGCGCACGCGATGAATTTGACCGCAGGGTAGCGCCGCGCTTGACCAGCCGGTCAGCGGCGCGTCCTAACGCAACAACGGTATTTCGCAAACGGAGCATCAAGCAATGAATCCGCCCCGGCCCAAGCCGAAACTCGACGCCGAAAACCGCGCCTTCTGGACAGGCGGCGCGGAAGGCAAGCTCAACATCGTGAAGTGCAATGACTGCGGTCAGTACACCCATCCACCGCGCATCCTGTGCCGTCACTGCCAGTCCGAAAACATCGCTGCCGAGGCTGTTGCCGGTACCGGCGTGATCGATACGATGACAGTGAACCACCAGCCTTGGGCGCAAGGACTTGAGGTGCCCTTCGTCATCGCCCGCGTGGCGCTCGACGGTGTGCCCGGCGTTTACCTGACCACGAACATCGTCAATTCACCGGTCGAAGAGGTGAACTTCGGCGACAAGGTGCGCGTCACCTTTGAGCAGCAGGACGAGATCTTCTACCCCCTCTTCGAGAAGGTAAGCTGACATGGCGCGGGAAGCCTATATCACCGGCGTTGGCCAGTCTGAGGTGGGCGTTCGCCTGCCGCGCCATCCACTGCTGCTGACCGTCGATGCGGTCAAGCAAGCGCTCGACGATGCCGGGCTGACGCTCGACCAGATCGACGGCGTGTTCAGCTTTCCCGGCAAGGCGGCAGGTTACCTCGCCTTTTCGCCGGTCGGCACAGATGATCTGATTGAAGTTCTGGGCATCAAGTCCAAGTGGCAGATGGGCGCGATGGAGCAGCCTGCGCAGCTCTCGGCAATCGCGATGGCCGCATGGGCGGTAAAGGAAGGCATCTGCCGTCACGTCATCTGCTTCCGCACTGTCTATGAAGCGGGCGGCATGGCGAACCCCGCCGAATACATGCCGCTGCGGCACGATACCGTTTCCGGTTCGTCGCAATGGACTTCGCCGTTCTGGGCGACTTCAGCGGCCTGCTGGGTTGCGCAGTATGCTTCGCGTCACGTCCACAAGTACGGCATGACGCGTGAACAGCTGGCCCAGATCGCGATCAATGGATCGAAGAACGCCATGCTCAACCCCAATGCAAGGGCGATCACCAAGGAGGAGCTGACGCTCGATAAGTACATGTCGGCGCGGCTGATCTCGACGCCGCTGTGCCTGTACGATTGCGACCGCTTCAGCGACGCCTCGACTGTCATCATTGTCTCGGCTGGTGACGCGATTGACGAGGTCAAAGCAACCCCCATCCGCATCGCCGCGACGTCCGGCTCGGTCGATCGCTACAGCTGGGACCAGGTAGAATGGTCTGCGGCCTATGACGCCGGCCCCGATCTGTGGAAGAGCACCGACTACCGGCCCAAGGACGTGGATACCGTCCAGTTCTACGACGGTTTCGCTTTCCTGCCGATCACCTGGCTGGAAGGGCTGGGCTTCGTCGAAAAGGGCGAAGGGCACAAGTTCATCGAAGGCGGCCACCGCATCGCCCGCGATGGCGAACTGCCGCTCAACACCGCAGGTGGCCAGCTTGGCGCAGGGCGCCTCCACGGCTTCGGCTTCGCGCATGAGGCTGTGACCCAGCTGCGGGGCAAGGCCGGTGAGCGCCAGATTCCGGGCGATCCGAAGGTCGCGGTTGCTACTTCCGGAGGGGGGCCGATGGCTGCTGCCCTGCTGCTGGCGAAGGACTGAGCACGAATACACTCTTCCCCGTTAGGGGAAGAGTGCTGTCCCTTCCGCTACAGATCGACCCCACCGCCGGCCGCATTTTCCTTTGCCCGTTCGACGGCTTTCGCCTGCCCCTGCTTCGCAACATCCACCATTCGCGAGGTCATCGCCTGACTGGTCATGGCCACGTTGAAGCGTTGGGCAAGCGCCGGGTTTTGCTGGCTTGGCGCCACCTCATAGGAAATCGCGTGCAGGCAAGGGGAAACCGTGCCCGTCTGCACGTTGTGATAGCGGCAATTTCCGTAGTTGGAGTTGGTATTCGTCATCCGCTGACCATCACGTGACCGCACGATCCAGCCGGACTTCTGGGAACCCTGCGAGGTGTCATCGAATGCGCCGTATTTGGTAGCCACTTCCTGCGCGACATTCTCGACCGGCAGTTCCTTACCCGCGGGATATTCGGTTGTGCGATCGACGTGGACTACCTTCTCGCCACCATCGGGACCGAGGAGCCAGACGCTGACCTTATCGAGGCCGGTATCGGCATTGAGATTGACCTGTGACATCTGGCCGCCATCGGGCAAGGATACCGAATTCTTGTTGGTGTTGATCGCGTAATTGGCGTTCTTGCAAAGCAGCACGCCCCGCACCTCCTCTTCCGACATGCCAGGGCGCAAGCCCAGGATGTCGTCGGCTGGCTGCCCATCGGGCGCTGTCCGCGGTTTGAAGTCATCGCAATCGATGTCGGGCTTCTCGACGGCCGGCGCGGCGGCGACTGCCGCATCAGCGGCCTCTCCGCCTGCACCTTCGGTGGGTTCCTTTTCGCCTCCGCATCCCGCCAGAAGCAGCATCCCACCACTCAAGAGTATATTGCTGCGCATCTGCCACCGCCTTTCTGTATCCAAAGGAAACAGCGACCCCTGATCGATATGTGCGCGCTAGCGGCGGCATGCCTTTCGCCACCAGCCTTCTTCATGCAATGGACAATGTGCGAGAGGGGGGCTGTTGCGCGCCCTCTGTTAGCTCGCGACTAACGCTGTAATCGCATTCTTTTCACTTTCACGCAATGTCAGGCGAAGGGACCGGCTTCGCCTTGGTATGCGGCCGCTTCACCCACTCAGGATAGTCGGGCAGGCCGAAGATCAGGAATGCGCTCACCAACGTGCCGAAGATCCCGAACCATAGATACGGATCGTAAGAGCCGTAGGTATCAAAGATAAATCCGCCAACCAGCGGCCCAAGGCCGGAACCTGCCGCGATCAGGCTCGCCATGGTGCCGAAGATCGCACCGAAGTTCCGCATCCCCCCGTAGGCCGAAGTCAGATAGCCCGCGATCTGCAGCTTAGTGCCCGCGGCATAGCCGTTGATGAACATCGCCGTGAAGATGATCGGCATTGTCCGGTGGGGCAGCAGGAGCAGGATGAAGGTAATCGCCGTGGCCGCCAGCGTCAGACCGCCGACCCACCGTGCAGGGTAGCGGTCCAGCAGCCAACCCGTAACGAGCTTGCCCGCTACGCCAGCAAGGCCCGCCATGCCCGCATAGAGCGCGGCATCACCGCGGCTAACCCCGATTTCCTCAAGGATGGGGATCTGGTGGACCACCAGCGCAATTGTCACCACCATAATGACGAAAGTGGAAATAGCGATGCGCCACAGCGCCACGCTGCGCCAGGCCTCTGGAATCGAAAGTCCGGGAGCGTCGCTCAGCAAGGACTTGCTAGTGGCTGCGTCCGGATTTTCCTTTCGCGCCTTACGGCTGGCATCATACCCGTCGAACAGCAGGAAGAAGCACAGCACAATCGCGATCCCGCCCCAGCAGGTGCCCAGAATGACCAGCGCCATGCGCCAACCGTATGCGTCAATCAGCCAGTTGGTCAGTGGCGGCGTAATCGCCTGCGCCAGCGCGCTGCCCGATAGCGTCAGGCCCAGCGCAAGCCCCCTTCCCGCATCGAAGGCGCTTGCCACGCCTGCCGTCCAGACGGTGGACTTGGTCGCCAGCGCCGCTGCCGCATAGACGGTCCAGATCGCAAACCACATCACGACCGAGCCATTGAGCAGGCTGAGCGAAGCCATTGTGGCCGCCAGCAGAATTAGCCCCGGCAGGGCCATCCGCCGCGTGCCGATCCGGTCGATCAATACGCCAAAGAAAGGCGAGAACAGGAAGGTCGTCACGGCTGTGATCGACATGCCAGAGGACAATAGCGTGCGGCTCCAGCCGAATTCATCGGTCCACGGCTGGATGAACAGGCCGGTCGATGCGGTCATCACCGACGTGAATGAGAATGCAATCGACGCTGCGAGCACAAGCTTCCAATGCTTGCGCCATTCCTGCCGGGCCAATGCCTTGTGTTCGTCCAAAACTGTCTCTCCCCGGCAAGCTCTAAGTTTTTGTTGTCGCATCGCCATTCGCAGAAAACCGGTTCCCGCTTATCCGCGCGATGCTTTAGCGCCGATTACGCGATCAGCGATGGAGCGAACCTTGCCCGCTGGCAAGCCGAAGCTTTGTGTAAAATCGTATCAGCCGGCGGCGGAACCTTGCGCAAGGACCAAGCCGAGTTCCTCCTGCGGGCTGGATGGCGTGACATAACCCTGGCTGGCGTCGGTGATTTCGCCCCAGTGGGCGGCTATGTCCTCGACACTCGGCGGGGTCTGTCGCTGGGCCTGCCAGCCGGGCGTAACGCCCACGAAAACCCGCGCCATCCGGCCAAGGCATTGCGAGTAGATCGCTTGCGTCGAAGCGCAATCCTCGCTCGCCAGCCAGACAGCCAGCGGCGCGTTGTAGGCCGGGTCGAACGAATTGCCGACCAGTGCCATCATTGCATCAGTATCGCTCCCCATGTCACCGCCTGAGTCTTTCAGCATCTGGTCGGCCATGCGGCTTTGTGCGTTAGGCATGATGGCGTTGCACAGAATGCCGTGCGGCGCGCCTTCGGTCGCCGCCACGTTCATCAGGCCGAAGATGCCCGCCTTGGCCGCGCCATAGCCTGTCTGCAGTTCGATCCCGAACATGCCGGAGCTTGAGCTGGTGAAGACTATCCGCCCATAGCCTTGCTCTTTCATGTGCGGCCAGACGGCCCGCGTCA
>JBEVKC010000178.1:0-10311 GCA_040509895.1 Novosphingobium sp.
ACCCGGCGCTGGCCGGATCGCTGGGCGGTGTCGATGTTGCCGAGGCTGAGCAGAAGCGCATCCTTGCGTCGCTCGGTTTCGCGGTTGCTCCCGACTGGACGGTTACGGCCCCCGGCTGGCGTCCGGACATCGACTGTGCACCCGACATTGTCGAAGAAGTCATTCGCATCCACGGTCTGGACAAGGTGGAGAGTGTGCCGCTCCCCCGCGCAGATGGTGTTGCACGTCCCACCGCCACGCCCGCCCAAAATCTGGAACGCCGCCTGCGCCGCGCCGCTGCGGCGCGGGGCAATCATGAGGCGGTGACTTGGTCGTTCCTGCCCGAAGCGGATGCCGATGTCTTTGCGGAAGGCGCCAACAGTTCCGGGGGCGGCCTCTGGGTCCTCGCCAACCCAATCAGCGAGGACATGAAGGCCATGCGCCCCTCGCTGCTACCCGGCCTGCTCGCCGCTGCGCGACGCAACATGGATCGCGGTGCTGCTGGCCTACGCCTGTTCGAGATCGGCCGCCGCTACCTGCGCGGCGAAGGCGGCGCCAGTGACGAGCGCCTGTCGCTCGCCGCCGTGCTGGCTGGCGAAAAAACCTCGCGCGGCTGGGCGACAGGCAAGGCGGCGACCTTTGACGCCTACGATGCCAAGGCCGAAGCATTAGCTCTGCTGGCCGAGGCCGGTGCTCCGGTCGAAAACCTGCAGATCATGGGCGAAGCCGGACCGCAGTTTCACCCCGGCCAGTCGGCAACGCTGCGGCTTGGGCCAAAGAACGTGCTGGCGCGCTTTGGCATGCTGCATCCGTCGGTGGCCAAGCACTTCGACATCGATGCGCCGGTTGCCGTAGTCGAGCTGTTCCTTGACGCGATCCCGGCGCGCAAGGGCCAAGCGACTTTCGCCCGTGCTCACTATGCACCGCCTGCCCTGCAGGCCGTGACGCGCGATTTCGCCTTCCTCGTCCCGGTTGACCTGCCGGCCGGCGATCTTGTTCGCACCATCCGCAATGCAGACAAGGCCAACATCGTCGCGGCCCGCCTGTTCGACGACTTCCGTGGTCAGGGCGTGCCCGAGGGGCAGAAGTCCCTTGCCGTCGAAGTCACGATGCAGCCGGGTGACAAGAGCTACGACGATGCGGAGCTGAAGGCGATTGCCGAGCGCGTAACCACTGCTGCCACAAAGCTTGGGGCAGTGCTGCGCGGCTAACGCGTTGGTAGCTGGGGGGTGGATAGGCTGTTTGCCATCCTCCGGGCAACGGGCATGTCGCTTGATGCCGCGTTCGCACAGTTCGTCTGCTTCCCGTCATTCCATACGGCGATGGCACTGGTAATCGTTCAGGGCTTCGCGCAATCGCGCCTGAGATGGCCGGCGGTTATCTGGGGAGCGCTGACGATCCTCTCCACAATCCCCATGGGCGGGCACTACGTTACCGATCTCTTGGGCGGCATGGCCGTTTGGGCCGTGTCCTGCGTGCTTGCGGCCTGGGCATGTGGGCTCCGGATTCTGCCGGAGGCATTGACGGCTGGAAAGGTTGCGGTACCGCCGTTTGCTTCGATCCCAGCCGCAAGCTGAACGAACGAGGGATTTGCATTGGTGAGGGCTTCCGTCATGCTGCTTGCATGGCCGACTTCATTTCCATCGCCTCTGACCGACTGACAGCCCGGATCAATCCGCTGGGTGCCGAACTCTGGTCGCTGACCGATACGACCGGGCGTGAGTACATGACCGACGCCGACCCGGCATTCTGGACCGGCCACGCGCCGCTGTTGTTTCCGATCGTGGGGGCATTGAATGGCGGGCGCTATCGGCTGGATGGCCGTGAGTATCCCATGCCGAAGCACGGGTTTGCCCGCGCCAGCCACTTCACTTGCGTCGAAGCCAGCGAATCCCGTGCACTCTTTCGCTTGAGCGACTGCAAAGAAAGCCGGACCGTTTACCCGTTTTCCTTCGAACTGCTTATGGGTTTTCGCCTGAGGGATTGGACGCTGGAGATGGAGGCAACCGTGCGCAACACGGGCGACACAGGTCTGCCCTTCAGCTTTGGCTTCCATCCGGCATTCGCGTGGCCGCTCCCCGGTGCTGACAAGGCAGCACATCGCGTCACCTTTGCAGAGCCCGAACCCCAGCCGATCCGCTGCATCGATGCGGACGGACTGGTCCTGCCGGAGGCGAAAACTTCACCAGTGCAAGAACGCGTTATTGCCCCCGACGCATCGATGTTCGAAGCCGACGCCCTGATCTGGGATAGGCTTAACAGTCGAGCCCTGATTTTTGGCGCCGGGGAAGGGCCGAGCCTCGACATCGCGTTCCCCGACACGCCGATGTTGGGGATATGGCAAAAGCCGGGTGCGAACTATCTTTGCATCGAACCGTGGCAGGGCATTGCCGACCCGCAGGGCTTCGATGGCGATTTCCGCGACAAACCGGGCGTCATCACAATTTCGCCGGGCTCCGAGCGCAGCTTCCGCATGGACGTGACCATCCTGCCAGGCGCTTAGGCATCGTTCAGTGCTGCAGACAGCAGCGCGTCGATGGCCCAACGGCGCACCTCACGTGCTTCGTCCTCATTGAGACCCACGACGTCGTTCAACGCAATAAATCCTTCAGTTCCGATTATCATGGCAAGCGCATGGGAAAGCCTCTTGCGGCCTGCACCCAACTGCCCGCCCAATGGTTCCAGCGCCCGCTCGATCATCGGCACCCGGCGGTTCTGGCGCAGCGGCGTCTCCCCCGGTCCCTGCATCGCAGAGCGTTCGAGGATGCGGGCGAGCATCAGCCGCAACGCCACTTCGCCCTGGCGAACCGCGTGGTCAAAGGTCTCGTCCACCAGCGCCAGTCGTGCCGCTGGATCGCGCGGCGCTGTGCCATCCAGAACTACCTCAGGTTCGGGCACCAGCACGTCGACAGCGGCTTCACTGAGCAGCGCATCAAGGCCGGGGAAATAGCGATAGGCGGTTGCGCGGGACACTTCCGCCTCTGCCGCTACGTCATCAAGGCTTGGTCGCTCTCCGCGGCCCAGGAGGCGTGAGGCGGCCTTGACGATAGCTTGCCGGGTTCTCGAGCGTTGCGCGACCCTGCCCGTCTGTTTGTCCATCCCGCTCAGTCCTGCGGCAGCTGCGCCTGGATGGCAGCGCTGTCGATCCAGACATTCTCGCGAGAGATCTGCCCGTTTTCGGCAAATTCGAGCACGTGGAGCAGCCTGAACTCCAGGGGTCGGCCACGTCCTTCCATGCCGAAGGGGCGGCCCGCTGCAGTGCCGCTCCAGACCGATTCATCGACCATGAAGTTATCACCGTACAGGCGCCGTACGCTGCGGACTTGCCCATCTGAAAGATCGGCGAACAGTGCGGTGTAGAAGGCGCGCGTCGAATCCCGCCCATGGCTGGGGCCAAGCGGCCATCCGACAATATCGTGCTCCACGTCCTCGCTCAGCGTGGCCAGCACGCCTTCGATATCGTCCCGAGCTTCAAAGCCGAAATGCTCATCCAGCTTTGCATCCATCAATTCGCGGCTCAGCATGAGACGCCTCCTCCAAATGAGACAAGAATCCCATAATAAGATTCGTGTCGCGTGTAAAGCGCAGGTGGACGGAATCGGGCGCCCGCGCTAACTGCGCGGCCCATGAGCAATGCCCCCAGTTCCAATCGGCGCACCTTCGCCATCATCTCGCACCCTGACGCAGGCAAGACGACGCTGACCGAAAAGCTTCTGCTTCACGGCGGCGCGATCCACCTTGCCGGCGAGGTAAAGGCGCGTGGGCAGGCGCGGCGCGCGCGGTCTGACTGGATGAAGATCGAACAGCAGCGCGGTATTTCCGTCACGAGCTCGGTGATGACGTTCGAGCGGAACGGGATCACCTTCAACCTTCTCGACACCCCGGGCCACGAGGATTTCTCGGAAGACACCTACCGCACGCTTACCGCGGTCGATTCCGCCATCATGGTGATCGACGCGGCCAAGGGTATCGAACCGCAGACGCGCAAGCTGTTCGAAGTTTGCCGCATGCGCTCTGTCCCGATCATCACTTTCGTCAACAAGGTGGATCGCGAAGGCCGCTCGCCTTTCGAGACGCTGGACGAGGTGGCCGACGCGCTGGCGCTGGACGTCGTGCCGATGAGCTGGCCAATCGGCTTGGGCGGCCAGTTTGAAGGCGTGCTGGACTTTGCCACGGGCCGTATCAGCCGCCCTGAGGGCGACAGCCGCGAATTCCTGGGCAAGGTGGAAGACGCACCCGAGTTTCCGCTGGAAATGGCCGAAGAGGTTGAGCTTGCCCAGCATGGCCATCCCGAATTCGACCTTGCCGCCTATCGCCATGGTGACATGACCCCGGTCTATTTCGGATCGGCGCTCAAGAACTTCGGCGTGGCGGAATTGATCGACGCCATCTCGAAATTCGCGCCGCCCCCGCGTCCGCAACCGTCGGAGCAGGGCATGATCCAGCCGGACAACAAGGAAGTGACTGGCTTCATCTTCAAGGTGCAGGCCAACATGGACCCGCAGCACCGCGACCGCATCGCCTTCATGCGGCTGGTGTCAGGGACCTTCAAGCGCGGCATGAAGCTCACTCCATCGGCGCTTGGCAAGCCCATCGCCATACACTCGCCCATCATGTTCTTCGCGCAGGATCGCGAAATCGCCGATAGTGCTGAGCCGGGCGATATCATCGGCATCCCAAACCACGGCACGCTGCGGGTGGGTGATACGCTTTCCGAACGCAACGACGTCCGCTTCACCGGCCTGCCGAATTTCGCCCCAGAAATCCTGCGCCGCGTAGTGCTGAAGGATCCCACCAAGACCAAGCAACTGCGCAAGGCGTTGGATGACCTTTCGGAGGAAGGCGTGATCCAGGTCTTCTATCCGGAGATCGGCGCGCAGTGGATAGTCGGCGTCGTCGGCCAGCTGCAGCTCGACGTGCTGATCTCGCGCTTGGAGGCGGAGTACAAGGTGGAGGCGGGGCTGGAGCCGGCGCCCTTTGACACTGCCCGCTGGCTGAAGGGCACGGACGCGGCGCTGAAAGGCTTTGCCGACTTCAACAAGAGCAACCTTGCCAAGGACCGCGACGGTGACCCGGTGTTCATGGCGCGGTCGGCCTGGGACGTCAGCTATCAGCAGGAACGCAACCCGGAGCTGACTTTCAGCGCCACGAAGGAGCGTTGAGGACCCGGCGGCCTATTCGGCATTTGCCTTGATATGCTCCCAGAATTCCTCACGGCTGTTCACTCGAGGGAAGGGCTCGTCCGGTACCGGCACGCCAACGAACGCGCATAGGGGCTCCCAGCCATGCGCTACCTCGAACACCAGAAGCCGCTCCGCTGGGATCCGCCGCCGCACCTCGGCATTGTGCCGCTCGAACGCGGCCAGGACATTGGCCTCGCTGAAATCGAAGCCAAAGGTCTTTTGCGCGATGATCACTCCGCCAAAACGGAAGGGATGGTCATCGGGAAACGGTTGGCCAAGCCCCATCATCTCCATCGATTTCAGGATGGTTTCGCTGATGCTTTCATACCAGCGCTGCGGATCACGCGATGAGAGGATCACCTTGGCGTCCGGGTAGCGGTCCGCCAACTCCGCATAGAAGTGGGCGCTGGGCCAGTCGACGCTGGCGCAATAGTGGCCGAAGACCTCTTCCCACTCCACGTCCTCGCCATCGGCGGCGCGGTTCCAGAAAGGAACCTGCTGCGGGTTGGCGAATACTTCGAGCATGTGGTGGCAGGCGCCGAAGCCCAGTTTCTCCAGTGCGGTCTTGAGAGTCAGTGTGCCGGTTCGCCCCAGCCCCGCGCCTATTACTTGCAGCGCCATATCCCCTACCCCTCCGTTCGTACGGTCGGAGCGAGGGTTTTGAAACTATTGTAGCGCCGCGGCAAGGGGCTTAGTCTGCCCGCATGTCCGACTTCACCGACCACCTGACCGACGATCACGTTGCCATGATCGCGCGGCAAAGCGTGTTCTTCGTCGCCACTGCGGCGGACGAGGGGCGTATCAACCTCAGTCCGAAGGGCTATGACGCTTTCCGCGTGCTCTCGCCAAAGCGTGTCGCCTGGCTGGACCTGGGCGGCTCTGGCAACGAGACCAACGCCCACCTTCTGGCAGACGGACGCATCACCATCATGATGTGCAACTTCCAGCAGCCAGCGCTTATCCTGCGCATCTACGGCCGCGGCAAACCTGTTTTGCCTGCCGATCCGGAATGGGATGAACTTGCAGAGCAGTTCACGTTGCTGCCGGGCACGCGGCAGCTTTTCGATGTTGCGGTGGAAAGCGTGCAGACAAGTTGCGGCTGGGGCGTGCCGGTCATGAACCTCGATCATGAGCGGGCTACGCTCGTGAAATATCACGCCCAGCAAGACCCGGACAAATGGGCGGCCAAGTACAAGTCGCGCACACGCAGCATCGATGGCCTGCCGACGCGCCCGACAGACCGCTACATCGCCGGCGATGAAACCGCGCTTGCAGGGGACTGACCCGCGGCGTGGAACTGACGTTCGCCAGTTACAACATACACAAGGCTGTCGGCACCGACGGACGGCGCGATCCTGATCGCATCCTGTCCGTGCTGCGCGAGATGAACGCTGACGTGGTGGCCTTGCAGGAGGCAGACCGCCGTTTCGGGCGGCGAGAGAGCGTGCTGCCGCTTGGCTCGATCGATGAATACACGCCCTATCGCGCCGTTCACTTCAACATGCGGCCTGACAGCATCGGCTGGCACGGTAATGCGCTGCTCGTGCGCCGCGGCATCGATATTGCCGAGGCTTCCATTGTGTCGCTGCCGACCCTGGAGCCGCGTGGCGCAGTCCGGGCCGACATTGTGGCGCAAGGGCAGCGGCTGCGTGTGATCGGCATGCACCTGGATCTTTCCGGACTGCGGCGGCGCCACCAGGTGCGCTCCATTCTTCGCCATATCGACGACTGCAGTGCAGCGACGCCGACGGTCATGATGGGCGATCTGAACGAGTGGGCCGTCCACGGCGGTTCCTTACGCGAATTCGCCCATGGCTGGAGAGTGCTTGCACCTGGCCGGAGCTTCCCATCGATCCGGCCCGTTGCCCAGCTTGATCGCATTATAATTTCCGAGGACTGGCAATGCCTTGGCGCGGGCGTTCATCATAGCGTTCTGGCTACACGCGGATCAGATCACTTGCCCGTTTATGCAAGGTTAGGTCTGCCTAAAAAATAGGCACCTGCTTATGTTTCGGGCTGAGTAACGGCCTTCGCACTCGCAGCACAAATCCTTTCGTGTCGGATTCCGTAGGAACTTGGGAATTTGGCACGACCCTTGCTGATATGTCCCCGACCGGCGCTGGGCCGGTGGAACCTAGGGGACAGGCATGAAATTCATCATCGCCATCATCAAGCCCTTCAAGCTCGACGAAGTGCGAGAGGCGCTGGGCGCCATCGGCGTCGCCGGCATGACCGTTTCCGAGGTCAAGGGCTTCGGGCGTCAGAAGGGGCAAACCGAAATTTATCGGGGCGCCGAATATTCCACGAACATGTTGCCGAAGGTGAAGATCGAGGTTGCGGCCTCGGACGACCTCGCGCCGCAGATCGTCGAGACCATCCAGCAGACTGCCAGCACCGAGGCGATTGGTGACGGCAAGATCTTCGTGCTCGACCTCGCATCCGCCACGCGCATCCGCACCGGCGAAACTGGGGATACCGCGCTGTGAGCGGCGCGCCTAACAGGAGGGATACTACAATGATCCGTAAGGTTCTTTGCGGTGTCGGCGCGCTGGGCACTTCGCTCTTCGCCGCCACCACCGCCTTTGCGCAGGAAGCCGTCGCAACGGCTACTGCTGCCGCGGCTGCCGTCGCTACGCCGGTGCCTGCGGCCACCGAAACCGCCGCTGCTGTCACCGACCTCATCAAGGGACCGACCGTCGAACAGATGGCGGGCATGGTCAACAAGGGCGATACGGCCTGGATGCTAATTTCAGCGGCACTCGTCCTGATGATGAGCGTTCCCGCGCTGGCCCTATTCTACGGCGGCCTGGTTCGCACCAAGAACATGCTCAGCGTGCTGATGCAGGTATTCATGATTGTGTCGATTGCGGCGCTGGTCTGGGTGGGCTGGGGCTATTCGCTTGCCTTCACCAGCGGCAACGAATTCATCGGCGGCTTCTCGAAGGCATTCCTGACTGGCGTCTCCGGGTCAACATACGCAGCAACATTCTCGAATAACGTCTATCTGCCAGAATTCGTGTTTGTGGTGTTCCAGATGACCTTCGCCTGCATCACGCCGGCGCTGATCGTTGGCGCATTTGCTGAGCGCGTGAAGTTCTGGGCACTGATGCTCTTCGTCGTCCTGTGGCTGACGGTGGTCTATTTCCCGATCGCGCACATGGTTTGGTACTGGGCTGGCCCGGACTTCCTGGTCGATGCTCCGACGGATTACGGCCTGCTGTGGGGCATGGGCGCTTTGGACTTTGCCGGTGGCACCGTCGTTCACATCAACGCAGGTATCGCGGGCCTCGTGGGCTGCCTCATGATCGGCAAGCGCATCGGCTTCGGTAAGGAAGCGACGCCGCCACACTCGCTGACCATGACCATGATCGGCGCCTCGCTGCTGTGGGTGGGCTGGTTCGGTTTCAACGCCGGTTCCAACCTGGAAGCGAATGGCGTGACCGCAGTTGCTTTCATCAACACCTTCGTGGCGACTGCCGCGGCTGCGCTGAGCTGGGCAATTGTCGAGCAACTCCACCATGGCAAGCCCTCAATGCTGGGTGCTGCTACGGGTGCTGTCGCTGGCCTGGTCGCAATCACTCCGGCTTCCGGCTTCGCCGCGCCAGTGACCTCGATTGCCCTTGGCTTGATCGTTTCGCCGATCTGCTACTTCTTCGTCAGCTACGTGAAGAACAAGTTGAAGTACGACGATACCCTCGATGTGTTCGGCGTGCACTGCGTCGGTGGCATCGTCGGTGCCATCGCCACTGGCATCGTTGCCGACCCGGCGCTCGGCGGCCAGGGCTTCTTCGACTACACCGTCTTCCCGGCGGCCGTGGGCGAATATGACATGGGTGCCCAAGTGCTTACCCAGATCAAGGCGGTGGTCCTGACCCTGCTGTGGTCGGGTATCGGTTCCGCGATCCTGTTCTTCATCATCGACAAGACCATTGGCCTGCGTCCCACCGAGGAAGCAGAGCGCGAAGGCCTTGACCTCGCTGAGCACGGAGAGCGCGCTTACAACTACTAAGTTCCAGAGTTTGGCGGGTTCGGGGACTTTCCTCCTCTCCTCCCACCCGGACCCGCCATCCGATGTTCCTCCTGCGAACACAAACTTACAGGGCCGGAGCCAGCCGCTCCGGCCCCTTTTTTGTTTGTCGAATGTCTCAGTTAAGTTGTGTCGCCCTGCGCTCGGCTACGATAACTATCGATAGGTCAACGCCAATGCAGCGCCACAAGCGACATGGGTCACACACTGGATGGTGACGCTACACTGACGGCTTCCGTCTTGCCGAGCTCGGCACACGCCTGCCGGGTGTACGTTTCTCCAAATTTCGAGGACGTCAGTTATGCCGATGTCGTGGTTATCGGTCGTTTGGAAAATTATCGGATAATCCGTGACGAAGCATTTCGCAGGCAGAAGCTCGCAATACCCGATCTGTCTGCAGACATGCGCAAGATGTATGAGGATCCCAAGCAGGGCCTACTGCCCGACTTCGCTCGTTTCGGCATTCAGGTAGAAGAGTTTCTCGTCGGGCATGCGTCAGGCAGGCTATCAGTCACATGGAATAACTCCACGTTCCGCGAACCGGACGAGATGGCATCGGGGCGTTACCTCATTGCACTGCGTCGGCCCAGTTCGACCAATCCTCCGGTGCGTGGACCAAGCCCCACAATTTTTCCCAATCCCGATCCCAATGCTTTGACACTTCTGCAGGCACCGTGCTCGAGCGCATTTATCTACGAAGTTGAAAGCGTGGAGGCTCGAATCATACGAGAAACTCTTCGGGCAAAGCAAAAGTAGAGAGAAATTGGTCCTAATAGCTGGGACTTGCCTCTCCGGTTCAATGGTGACCGGCATGCCCTCGCATTCTGACGATCAAGCCCCCTCACGCTCCCGCCACCGCTCTCGGATCATGTCGCTCGTCTCGCGGCTGGCGTCGTGGCTCCAGCCGGGGACGCGCCAGAGGTATGACAGCTTGTACCGCCACGGGGCGTGCCAGACGTCGCGCAGGATGGCCACCCATTCGTGGAAGACCGCCCAGATCACGTTGAAGCTGCCCAACTGCTTGATGATGCCATAGCGGATGCGCTCGCCGTCCAGCTCGCTCTGGTACGTGCCGAACATGCGGTCCCACACGATGAACACTCCCGCATAGTTGCGGTCCAG
>JBEVKC010000179.1:0-24458 GCA_040509895.1 Novosphingobium sp.
CCTGCTGCTGGACCTGATCGAGGGTGACCAGACCCTGTTCGTCCGGCGTGACGAAGTGGAGGCGCAGTGGGACTGGATCGATGCGATCCGTGCAAGCTGGCAGGTACACGGGGTTACCCCCAAGCCCTATATGGCAGGAAGCTGGGGCCCGTCGGCAGCTATCGCTCTGGCAGAGCGTGACGGCGTGACCTGGCATGAATAAGCCACGCGAGTAGCCATTATGGGTAACTTGAACCCTGTCGTCGAACGCGTCACCCGGCGCATTATCGACAAGTCGGCGGACAGCCGCCGCCGCTACCTCGAGCTCATGGCGCAGGAAGGGGAAAAGCACGGTGGTCGTGAGTTCATGTCATGCTCGAACCTCGCCCACGGTTTTGCCGCCGCGTTGGAGGATAAGTCGGCTATCGCGAGCGGGCGAGGGCCGAACCTTGGCATCGTAACCGCCTATAACGACATGCTTTCCGCCCATCAGCCCTATGGCCGATATCCGGAGGCGATGAAGCTCTATGCCCGGGAAGTGGGCGCCACTGCTCAGGTTGCAGGTGGTACGCCCGCCATGTGCGACGGTGTGACGCAGGGGCAGGACGGTATGGAGCTGTCGCTGTTCAGCCGCGACGTGATTGCCCTCTCCACTGTGGTCGCGATGAGCCACGCGATGTTCGACGGCATGGCTTTGCTGGGCATATGTGACAAAATCGTGCCCGGGCTGCTGATCGGTGCGCTGCGCTTTGGGCACTTGCCTGCCGTGTTCGTGCCTTCGGGGCCGATGCCCACGGGCATTGCCAACAAGGAGAAGCAAAAGGTCCGCCAGCTCTATGCAGAGGGCAAGGTGGGGCGCACCGAACTGCTCGCCAGCGAGAGCGCCAGCTATCATTCGCCGGGCACCTGTACGTTCTATGGCACGGCCAACTCCAATCAGATGATGATGGAGATGATGGGCCTCCACATCCCGGGTGCCGCATTCGTACCGCCGGGGACTCCGCTTCGGCAGGCGCTGACGCGAGCGGCGGTCCATCGCCTTGCCGCGATAGGGCGGGGTAGCAACGATCATCGCCCGATGGCTCAGGTCGTGGACGAAAAGGCTATCGTCAACGCCTGCGTCGGACTGCTCGCGACGGGCGGTTCCACCAATCATGCGATCCATTTGCCGGCGATAGCGCGCGCGGCCGGCGTGAAGATCGACTGGCAGGACATGGATGAGCTGTCCTCCGTCGTCCCGTTGATCACGCGGGTCTATCCCAACGGCGCAGGCGACGTGAATCACTTCCATGCGGCGGGTGGCATGGGCTTCGTGGTTCGCGAACTGCTTGAGGCGGGGCTGGCGCATGGCGACATCCTGACCATCGCGGAGGGCGGAATGGCCGCCTATGCGGACGAGCCATTCCTTGATGATGACGCGCTGGCGTGGCGTCCCGCACCAGCGCAAACCGGCGATGCGGCGATGCTGCAGCCCGTTGCGACCCCGTTCCTCGCCGATGGCGGCATGCGGCTGGTCGATGGCAACCTTGGCCACGGCACCTTCAAGACCAGCGCGGTGGACCCGGATCGTTGGACCATCGAGGCACCTGCGCGCGTTTTCGAAACGCAAGAGGCGGTCGCCCACGCGTTTGCCGCCGGTGAACTGGACCGCGATGTTGTGGTCGTCGTGCGGTTCCAAGGGCCCCGCGCCAACGGTATGCCGGAACTCCACAAGCTGACCCCGCCGCTTGGTGTGCTGCAGGATCGTGGGCACCGCGTGGCGCTGGTGACGGATGGCCGAATGTCGGGCGCCTCGGGCAAGGTGCCGGCGGCGATTCACGTTACTCCAGAGGCGCTGGGAGGCGGTCCGCTTTCCTTGCTGCAGGATGGCGACGTGATCCGCCTTTGCGCCAATCGCGGAAGTCTTGAGGTTTTGGCCGACCTGTCGGGCCGCACTCCCGCCGTGCCGTCGTTTGATCCGGGTGGGACCGGCCGCGAACTTTTCGCGATGATGCGCTATGGCGCAGACGGTGCTGAGCAGGGAGCTTCGGCAATTCTGGCGGCTGCCGGACTGTGATGCGCATTGTTGCGGCCGATATTGGTGGAACACACGCCCGCTTCGCCTTGGCAGAGGTTGAAGCCGGCAAGGTCGTTATGCTTTGCGAACCGGTGGTGCTGAAAGCCGCCGACCACTCAGGTCTCGCCAGCGCTTGGGCAGCTTTTGGCGCCGCAATCGACGAGCCCCTGCCGCGCCGCGCGGGACTTGCTATCGCCGGGCCGGTGACGGGCGGTCCGGTACGTTTCCTCAATTCGCACTGGGTGGTCGATCCGGCGACCATTGCAGAGGATTTGCATCTCGATAGCTTCGTCCTGCTCAACGATTTCGGGGCGATGGCCCATGCTGTCAACGCACTGGATGATGCACATTTCGTGCATCTGTGCGGGCCCGATGCCCCACTGCCCGATAGGGGGGTGATATCCGTCATCGGTCCGGGAACCGGGTTGGGCGTTGCCGTGCTGCAACGGCTCGAAACGGGACCCGTGGTGCTTGAGACCGAAGGTGCCCATACCAGTTTTGCGCCGCTCAATAAGGCGGAAGAGGCGGTCAACGTGGCCTTGAGGGCACGCTACGGGCGCACTTCGGTCGAGCGCGTGGTGTCCGGGCCGGGGCTGGGCGATATCGTCCGCACTTTCGCGCCAGACAGCCGGGACGACGCTGCGCTCTGGGCTTCGGCCATTAATGGGCAGGAAGCCGCTACCCGCGATGCGTTGGCGCTTTTCCTTGAGTGCTACGGCGCCGCAACAGGCGACCTGTCGCTTGCCCATGGCTCACTGGGCGTGGCCCTGACTGGTGGCCTGACTAACCGGCTGGCACATCTGGTCGCGCCGAGTGGTTTTCACGCGCGTTTCCGCGAAAAGGGCCGATATGAAGCGCGCATGCAGACCATCCCTATAAAGCTTGTCACGTACCCGCAGCCCGGATTGTTCGGCGCTGCAGCTGCCTTTGCCATGGAGCATCGTGAATGACTGATATCGATACCATCATGCGTAAGGCGCCGGTTATTCCAGTGCTGGTGATTGAGGACGCAGCCCATGCAGTGCCTATTGCCGAAGCGCTGGTGGCGGGTGGCCTGCCCGTGCTGGAAGTGACCCTGCGCACGTCCGCCGCGCTCGACGTAATCCGCGCGATGAAGACGGTTCCGGGCGCGATTGTCGGAGCAGGGACGGTCCTGAACCCGGACGATCTCGACAAGGCTATCGACGCCGGTTCGGAGTTCATCGTGTCGCCCGGGTTGACCGAAAATCTGGGGAAGGCAGCTGTGAAAAGCGGGATTCCGTTCCTGCCCGGCACAGCCAATGCCGGCGATATCATGCTCGGCCTCGATCTTGGCCTGACGCGATTCAAGTTCTTCCCGGCTGAGGCATCGGGCGGCATTTCCGCTCTGAAGGCTATCGCGGCCCCGTTTGGCATGGCGCGTTTCTGCCCAACGGGCGGTATCACGCAGGCCACCGCGCCCGACTGGCTTGGTCTGGACGCTGTGCTCTGCGTCGGTGGAAGCTGGCTGGTGCCCAAGGGTGCGCCCGATGCGGCGGCCATCGAAGCCGCTGCCCGGGCTGCCTCCGCCCTGCGTTAGTTTTTCCGCAGCAGCGCCATAAGTTCCGCCACAGGCACGTCTTCCAGCCTTAGAACCGCGTCGCGGATGCGCTCTGCCTGCGCGACCGGAATGGCTAGGCTGGCGGAGGCGAGGAACTTTTCCGACGCGGTTTCGGGGGTCATCGCACGCTCTCCGGCGCCGCTATTGACCCGGATATGGCGCTTCAGGACGCGGCCATCGGCGAGGATCACGTCCACGCCGCCCGAAAAATAGGTCGGGAAGGCGGCGTCCGGGTCTTCCAGGCACGTCACCTTCTGCGACAGTGCCAGTACCTCCGCGTCGGCCAGAGCTGCTGGCTGCAGATCGGGCAGGCCAAAGCGGCCGCGCAGAAGGCAATAGGCCGTGACGAACTGGGCGCTGAACTTCGCTTCGTAATCGGTAGTCGGCCGCTGCTTGGCCTCGGCCGGCTCGGCGATGATGTGCAGAGTTGGTTGGGGAAGGTACGCCTTGACCGATGCGATCTGTGCTCCGCCAATTTCATGGTGCAGTTCGATGGCCGCATCGGCGCAGCCGTGGACGAAGTGGCAGACGGGATAGGGCTTCAATGCCGTGTCGCCAAAGCGCCAGTCGGTGCCAAGGCCGTCAGTCAGTTCCTCCACCTTTGCCCGGTCGTGAAGGTGCGTGGCGAACAGGCCGAACTTGCCCTCATAGGGGCGCGAAGGCCCCTTGAAGTCAGCGCGGGCGAGGTATGCGGCGGTGATACCTGCCACCGCGCCCCAGCCAGGGTGGAAACGCTTGGTCCATGCGCCTTCCTCAAGGAACACCTGGATGCCCGATGCCGTGCTGCCGGTGATGCCCTGCGCCGAGGTAATCTGATCCTCGCTCAGCCCAAGCAGTTTGCCCGCCGTTACGGCCGAAGCAAAATGGGATACGACGCCCGTTGCGTGGTAGCCGACGTGGTGGAAGCCGCCGTCAACCGCGCCGCCGATGCGGATACCGGTTTCGGCACCGACAAGGAACGCCTCAAGCAGCGCCGTGCCGCTAATGCCCAGCGACTCGCCCAGCGCCAGCCCGGCGGGAAGCGCGGTGCAGGTGGGGTGGATGATGCTGGCAAGATGGGTATCGTCGAAATCGAGGCCGTGAATCAGGATGCCATTGGCCAGGGCAGCGTCGCGCATTTCCATACGCTCGCTGCGCCCGATCACAGAGCATGTGCCGCCAGGGCCCATGGCTGCGATGCCTGCGACCGACTTTTGTCCATATTCATAGGCATTGGAGGCAAGGCCCAGCCCAAGCGCATCAAGAATATGCAATTTTGCGCGCTGCACGACCGCAATCGGCACGTCACTCAGTCGGGTGGTTGCTGCAAATTGCGCGATTGTACGGGCAGGAGGGGCTTCCGACATTGAACACTCCAGATAATGCATAATCGATCATGCACCCCTTGCCGAGGCCAAGAGGGGCCGGTAACGCCACACCAGATGCGTTTCCGACCTCCTATCACTGGTCATGAAATGGTCAACTGTTGACAGTTTGGCATCCTGTGTGAAACAGGCGCCCCAGGAGTCCTGAGAAAATGGCAGAACGGTACCAGCTCTTCATCGACGGCAAGTGGCGCGACGCTTCCGACGGCGCGACGATGCCGGCGATCAATCCTTACAATCAGGAAGTGCACGGGTACGTGCCGGTCGCCACCGTCGCGGATGTGGAGGAGGCCATCACGTCTGCACGCCGCGCCTTCGGCAGCGTGTGGAGCAAGACCACGCCGGGCGAACGCGCCAAACTGCTCAACAAGGTGGCCGATCTGCTGGACGCCGATGCCGACCGCATGGCCCTGCTGGAGACCACCGACAACGGCAAGGTGATCCGCGAGACGCACAGCCAGATGGGCTATGCTGCGCGCATCTTCCGCTACTATGCGGCGTGGGCGGACAAGATGCACGGCGACGTTGTGCCGTTGGACCAGAAGGACACGCTCGATCTTGCCATCCGCGTTCCCTACGGAGTCGTCGCCTGCGTCACCGCGTGGAACTCACCCGTCGCGATCCTAACCAACACGCTGCCTGCCGCACTTGCTGCTGGCAATTGTGTGATCCTGAAACCATCGGAACACGCCTCTACCACCACGCTCGAAGTGGCGAGGCTTTGTGAGAAGGCGGGCTTCCCGGCAGGTGTCGTGCAGGTTGTTACTGGCGCGGGCGACGTCGGCGCAGCGCTGACGGGCAGCACGCTAGTCGACAAGATCAGCTTTACCGGCAGCCCCGGCGTCGGCCGCAAGATCGCTTCTGTCGCAGGCGGCAACCTCAAGCCGGTGACTATGGAACTGGGCGGCAAGAGCCCCAACATCGTTTTCGATGATGCCGATTTTGACCGAGCATTGGTCGGTGCGCTCGCCGGGATCTTCGGTGCCACGGGCCAGACCTGCATCGCCGGTTCACGCCTGCTGGTCCAGCGCGGCATCTATGATCGCATGGTTGAAGGACTCGCCGCGCGTGCCGCGCAGATCAAGATGGGCGACCCGCGCCTGCCCGAAACCGAAATGGGCACTGCCGCCAATGAGCCGCAGTTCAACAAGATCCTTTCCTTCATCAATGAGGCCAAAGGCGATGGCGCGCGCCTTGTCGCCGGTGGTGGCCGTGCCGATGGACCGGGCCTGGAGAAGGGCTTCTTCATTCAACCCACCATCTTCGCGGACGTGTGCAATGACATGAAGGTCGCGGCGGAAGAGATATTCGGCCCGGTCCTTTCGATCATCCCCTTCATCGACGAGGAAGAGGCAGTCGCCATTGCCAACGCCACGCCCTATGGCCTTGCCAGCGGGGTCTGGTCGGAGAACATCAGCCGCTGCCTGCGGATGATGCGGGCGATCAACAGCGGCGTCGTGTGGGTCAACACCTACCGCGTCGCGGCTCCACAGGCGCCGTTTGGGGGCATGAAGGATTCGGGCTTTGGCCGGGTTCGCGGCGAGGCCGGTATCCTTGAATTCACCCAGACCAAGAACGTCTTCATCGACTTTTCGGGCGACAAGCGCGACCCGTTCTCGATGAAGTTCTGAGGATAGAACAGCCCATGACCTATCTCGTCGCCGACAACCTGCCCACCGCGCCCGCCGGTGAGCGCTTTCGCAGCCTTGTCGAGCGCCCCGGCATCTTCCAGTTGCCGGGCGCCTACAATGGGCTGTCGTCGCTGCAGGCCAAGGCGGCGGGATTTGAGGGGCTGTATCTTTCCGGTGCGGCTATGTCAGCCTCGATGGGCCTTCCGGATCTTGGCATCCTGACCATCGACGACGTCTGCTTCTTCATTCGCCAGATTGCCCGCGCGTCGGGCCTGCCGATCCTTGTCGATGGCGATACCGGCTTTGGCGAGGCGCTGAACGTCATGCAGATGGTCCGCGCTTTTGAAGAAGCCGGGGCTGGGGCGGTGCAGATCGAGGACCAGTTGCTGCCCAAGAAGTGCGGCCACCTCAACGACAAGAAACTAGCACCGGCGCAGGACATGGCTGCCAAGGTTGCAGCGGCCCGCAGGGCACGTAAACACCTCTATATCGTTGCCCGTACCGATGCCTTGGAGCGCGAAGGTCTGGACGGCGCTATCGCCCGTGCGAACCTTTACGTTGAGGCAGGCGCTGACGCTATCTTCCCGGAAGCATTGAATGATTCAGAGGCCTTCGCACGATTCTCAAGTGAGGTTGAGGTTCCGCTTTTGGCCAATATGACCGAGTTTGGACGCACGCCTTTCATGACGGCAAACCAGTTCCAGGATCTTGGCTTCAAAATGGTAATCTGGCCCGTCAGCGCGCTTCGCGTAGCTGCAAAAGCGCATGAAGATCTGTACGGAATTGTACGCCACGAAGGCTGGACCAAGCCGATGGTTGATCGCATGCAGACGCGTGCCGATCTCTATGCGACCATCGGGTATCACGACTATGAGGCGCTCGACAGTTCGATTGTCCAGTCGCTGGTTCCGAATGGAGTCTCCGACCAATAGCCACCGTGCCTTCAGTTCCTGATGTGGATTTCGTCCATGGCGATGCGACCGGCATCGCCATCCCGGCCCATGCGCGCGCGTTGATTGATGCTGGGCCGGAATTTCTGACGAGCGCATTTCGGGCGTTTGGTTCGTTGGGCCACGACAACGCCATTTCGGCCATTGTCGATGCCGGGCCGTGCAGCGACGGGAATTCCGGCGACAAGCTGTTCCTGACAGTGGCTTATGAACGACCCGACCCTGCGCTGCATACCGGCTTGTTCGTGAAGTTTTCGCGCGACTTCGCGGATGCGTTCCGTGACCGGCGGCGCTTTGAGCTTGAGGCGGAGGTGCGGCTGGCGGCCCTGTCCCGCCACCCTGCGTTCCCGGTGGCGGTGGCGAAGCCATATTTCGCTGACTTCAACCATGAGACTGGCACCGGCATCCTCATCACACAACGCATTCGCTTCGGCGCGGATGGCATCGAGCCGCTGCGCGAGAAGTGTATGGACCATGAGCTTGCGAACCCATTGGAACACTACCGGGCCACGGTTACGGCGCTGGCAAGGTTGGCTGCCGCCCAGCAGTCCGGGCAACTCTCGCCCGAGGTGGATGAGTTGTTTCCGTGGGAAGCAAGGGCGGCGATAGCGGACCTCCCCATCCAGTGGGATGAAGATAGCCTCCGCAATGCAATAGGGCGCATCCGGGACCTTGTTGTCTCCAGTCCGCAGTTATTCCCGGAAGCGGTTGTGTCGCCCGCTTTTCTCGATCGGCTGGGGGCTGATGCCCTCCTGCTGCTGCGCCACGAGGCAGAAATCCGGCGCTTCCTCTACGCCGACCCGCGTTTCGTCGCGTTGGCGCATTGGAACACAAACATCGACAATGCTTGGTTCTGGCGGGATGCCGAAGGTGTCCTGCGAGCGGGACTGCTCGACTGGGGCATGGTGCGACGGATGAATGTCGGACTCTCGATCTGGGGCGGGCTTTCCGCTGCCGACGGGGCAATGCTGGAAGAAAGTCTTCAGGAACTGCTGTCGCTCTATTCGGATGAGTTGGCCGCGCAGGGTGGAGCAGTTCTCGATCCCGACGAGCTCGGTCTCCATTTTGACCTGTCGCTGGTTCTGGTCGGCTTTGCCATGATGATGGACCTTCCGGTGCTGCTGCAGTCCCGTCTGCCCGAAGCTGCGAGGGCCAGCGGGCCGCGCGATCCGTTGATCCGCAGTGATACTGTGGTGCGCGGCTTCCTGCACGTCGCCACAAATTACCTGAACCTATGGGCGCGGCGCGATTTTGCGGCCAGCCTTCGTCGAGCACTGGCATCATGAGCGAACCTGTCCTTCCCGTGCTTGACCATGTGCGCGGTGACGCGACCGGACTGCGCCTCCCAGCACATGAGACGGCTTTCCGCGGGGACGGTGCCGCCTGGCTGACCGACGCGTTCCGCAAGTTTGGCGCCATCGGACCGGACAACAGCGTTACTCATATTGTGTCGATGGAGCGCTGCGCTGGCGGGAGCACCGGCCACAAGTTCTTCCTGACCGTGGCTTACGCAAGGCCAAAGCCGGGTCTGCACACTGATCTTTTCCTGAAGTTCTCGAGGGATTTCGACGATGTGCGGCGCGATTGGCAGCGCACAGAAATGGCCGGGGAGGCTCGTTTCGTGGCGCTATCCCGCTTGCCGGGTTTTCCGATCCGGGTGCCTGCGGGCTATTTTGCCGATTACGAGGAAGAAACCGGGACGGGCGTTGTCATCACAGAGCGTATCCCGTTCGGTGAAGGCGCAATCGAACCGCATCGGCGCAAGTGCCTCGATCATCTCACCATGAGCGATCCGTTACCCTATTACCGCGCGACTGTAACGGCGCTGGCTCGGCTTGCAGCGGCGCACAAGTCGGGCAGGTTGGCATCAGACATCGATTCCCGTTTCCCGTGGGACCGGGTTGCCGGGTCCGCCGATCCTATCCGCTATGGAACGGACGAACTTGCCGCTGAGCTTGAGCGATGTTTCTCCTTTGCCCGCCGCTGCCCGCAACTTTTGCCCGAAGAAGTGCGGACGTCCAAATTCATGGCGCAGATGGAGCGCGACACCTGGAAAATCCGTGACCATGAGGATGCGATCCAGCGCTACCTCACTGGCAATCCGAACATGATCGCCTTGTGCCACTGGAATGCGCACATCGACAACGTGTGGTTCTGGCGGGACGAGGCGCAGGGACTTCACTGCGGCCTGATTGACTGGGGGCGGGTCGGACAGATCACGCTGGGTTCGGCGTTGTGGGGCGGGCTCAGCGCCGCTCATCACGACATCTGGGACTTCCACCTGCGCGACCTGCTGGAACTGTTCGTCCGTGAATACCACAAGCACGGAGGCCCGCTCATCACCCTCGAGGAACTGGAATTGCATCTGGCGCTGCACATGACGGCGATGGGCGTGGCGCGGGTGCTGGCGTTTCCGGAGATCGTCGAGTTCCGCCTGCCGCAATGCGTGAACGCCATTGGCCCGTACGATCCCATGTTTCTTGACGTAGACCCTGCCCGGAACTGCCGTCAGGTCTACGTGAATTTCCTGCAGCATTGGCGGCGCATGGATTTCGGTGCCTGCGTGGATCGGTTGCTGGCGGGATAGGCCAATCCCAAAAAGAAAAAGGCCGGCGCCCACAAGGAACACCGGCCCATATCTGGTTCAAGAAGCGCCGTCTCAGGTCGCTGGCAGCAGCCTGCGTTCGCCGGCGATGCGTTGCATGGCCTTCTGCAGTTTTTCAAAAGCGCGAACTTCGATCTGACGCACGCGCTCGCGGCTGACGTTGTAGACCTGGCTCAGTTCCTCAAGCGTCTTGGGGTCCTCAATCAGGCGACGCTCGGTCAGGATCTGGCGTTCACGGTCATTTAGGCCTTCCATCGCTTCCTGCAGCATGGAGTGGCGGTAGCTGGCCTCTTCGGCATCCGCCACGGTCTCATCCTGCAAGGGCCGCTCATCGGCCAGGATGTCCTGCCACTGGCCTTCGCCGTCGTCGCGCAGCGAGACGTTGAGGCTGGCGTCGCCGCCCAGCATCATGCGCCGGTTCATGTTGACGACTTCGGTCTCGGACACGCCGAGATGAGTCGCGATCTTGCGCACGTCTTCCGGGTGAAGGTCCGAATCCTCGTAGGCGTCGAGATTCTTCTTCATCCGCCGCAGGTTGAAGAACAGCTTCTTCTGCGCGGCGGTGGTGCCCATCTTCACCAGCGACCACGACCGCAGGATATATTCCTGGATCGACGCCTTGATCCACCACATTGCGTAGGTGGCAAGGCGGAAGCCGCGTTCGGGCTCGAATTTCTTTACCCCCTGCATCAGGCCTATGTTGCCCTCAGAGATCAGTTCTGAAACCGGCAGGCCATAGCCGCGGTATCCCATGGCGATCTTCGCCACGAGACGCAGGTGGCTGGTCACAAGTTGTGCCGCCGCCTCGGGATCACCATGTTCTGAATAGCGCTTGGCGAGCATGTATTCCTGCTCGGGCTTAAGCACCGGGAACTTCTTGATCTCCGACAGGTAGCGGTTGAGGCTCTGCTCACCACCAAGAGTTGGCATTACCGGAAGGTTTCGATCATTGCTCACGTTCGTCTCGCCCATCCTTTCATCGTCGGCTGGCCGTTAAGCGACCCTATAGAGGCATCGCTTGGTGGCTGCCACACACCTTTCTGATGTATCATAGAAGTTCAGCTTGAACCTCTCAATTCGACAAGCAACGCGCCTAGATCGGCAGGCAACTTGCTCGAAAATCGTAATGATTGCCCTGTAACGGGGTGAATGAAGCCAAGTTCCGCCGCATGAAGCGCCTGGCGTCTAAATTCGAGACTGCTGAGAATCGGCCGGAGCCTTGGAGGAGTACGCCCATATACAGGATCACCTAATAGCGCATGGCCGATTGACGCCATGTGAACGCGAACCTGATGCGTGCGCCCCGTTTCCAGGCGGCATTCGACCAGCGCGGCATTGCCAAGCCTTTCGAGCGTGCGGAAGTGCGTCACAGCGTGCTTTCCGCGTCCTTCCTCGACCAGCGCCATTTTCTTGCGGTTGGTGGAAGAACGGGCGATCGACCCGCGCACCGTCCCGGCTGGCGGCATCGGATGGCCACCGACAATGGCAAGATACGCCCGCTCTATCGAGTGATCGGCAAACTGGCGGGCAAGTCCTTCGTGCGCCACGTCGGACTTGGCGACAACGAGCAGCCCGGAGGTGTCCTTGTCGATACGATGGACGATACCGGGCCGCGCCACCCCGCCGATGCCCGACAACTGGCCCCGGCAGTGGTGCAGCAGGGCATTGACCAGCGTGCCGTCAAGATTTCCGGCAGCGGGATGGACGACAAGGCCCGCAGGCTTGTCGACAACCAGCAGGTGTTCATCCTCATAGGAGATGACCAGCGGGATATCCTGCGGCTCTGCTTCGGCAGGAACAGCTTCGGGCACGGCGATGCTGAAAGGCGTGCCTTCAGCGGGCTTCACGGAGGGCTGGGACACGATCTGGCCGTCCAGCGTTATCCGGCTTTCGCCGAGCAGCGCCTTCACCCGCTCCCTCGAAAGGCCGCTGGCAACGGCAAGCGCCTTGTCGAGCCGGTCTCCACCGGGCCCGATAACGCCTTCGATGATGCTTTCCCCCATGACCACGTTTACAAGATGGGAATGGCTATCGAGGTGACAAGTGGCGTGATTGCCACACTGCTGGAAGAAGCTCAGAAAGCTGCACCCCATGAGTGTTGCGGGCTGCTTATGGGCACTGGCGCGCGGATCGAAGAGGCGCGCGCTGCGGCCAATATTGACCCCGAACCGCACCTTCGTTTCGAGATTGCCCCCGCCGCGCTGATCGCGGCCCATCGTGAAGCGCGGGCGGGCGGACGCGCTGTGCTTGGGTATTACCATTCGCATCCCGCGGGCCATCCGGTGCCATCCGCGACGGATTGCGCGCATTCCTGTGGGGATAACCGCGTCTGGGCGATCATTGCAGGAGGCGAGGTGCGCTTTTGGCGCGATACAGCGAACGGATTCGCGGCGCTTTCCTATAGCGTGGTTGATGGTTAAGGGAGTTGCCACCTTACACGCTAGCGGGCCAGGAACAGAGCGAAGTGGCAACACGATCAGTGTCAACGAATTCACCGGAAGTCGCCAACAAGATGGATGATGTGTCGCTCGAACTGGCCAGCCTGCTGTGTTCCCGGTTGTGTCATGACTTGCTGAGTCCGGTTGGCGCCCTGACCAACGGTCTTGAACTCCTTGCCGAGGAAAAAGACCCCGAAATGCGCAAGCGCTGCTTCGAACTGCTTGAGCAGAGCGCCCGGATTTCCGCCGACAAGCTCAAATTCTTTCGCCTCGCTTTCGGCGCGGCCGGTGGATTTGGAGAAATGGTGCCGGTTGCCGAGCCACGCGCGCTAATCGACGCGCTGGTGGGCAACAATGGGCGCATCACCGTGAACTGGGCGCTTGGCGGTGACGCACTGCCAAAACCTGCGGTGAAGACGCTGCTCAACCTTTCCCTTATCGCGATCGAAGCACTGATCCGCGGTGGTACGTTGGATATCGGCGCAGAAATGCGTGAAGGGGCGAGCGAGATTGTTGTGCGGGCCGCGGGCGCAAGGATCGCCTTCGATAACGAGGTCGGTCTTGCCCTTAGCGGCCAGCTTTCCGTTTCTGCGTTGAGCAGCCGAACGGCGCCTGCCGCCATGCTGCACCAGCTTGCCAGCAGCCTTGGCGGCGGGGTGCAGTATGCGCTGACGGATGAGGCGCTGGTTATGGGCGCAGTGCTTCCCGTAGTGTAACATCGGCGTATGGACGAGCTCATCCACCGCGAGGCACCTTCGCCCAACTGGAGCGAGCGTGCGTTGCCGGTGTCGATGGTGGTCCTGCACTATACCGGAATGCAAACGGCAGCCGAGGCGCTGGAACGCATGTGCGATCCCGAGGCCCAGGTTTCTGCGCACTACATGATCGATGAGGATGGCACGGTCACGCGGCTGGTGCCTGAAGACAAGCGCGCATGGCATGCAGGCAAGTCCTATTGGCGCGGCATCACTGACGTGAATTCCGCCAGCGTCGGGATAGAACTGGTAAACCCCGGTCATGAATGGGGATACCGGCCGTTCCCGGATGCACAGATGGAGGCGCTGATCCCGTTGCTGGCGGCAATCATGCGGCGGCACGATGTCTCTCCCACCAATGTCGTCGGCCACTCTGATGTCGCGCCCGCGCGCAAGCAGGATCCCGGCGAGTTGTTCGATTGGGAGATGCTGGCGGGCTATGGACTGGCGCTGAAGACGCCCAAGCCTCGCATCCAGCTTCTCTATGACAATCCGGGCGCATTTTACCTGGCACTCGAGCGCTTTGGCTATGACATAGCCGATGGCCGCGCCGCGGTGACGGCGTTCCAGCGCCGCTGGCGTCCTCGGCAGATCGACGGCGAACTTGATGGGGAAGTCGGGGCCTTATTGTTCGAGCTGTTGTTGGAACACGATCAGGGGCGTGCTACATAGGGCCCGCCAGGGGGCCGGGCAGCTGCGTCCTTCGACAAGCTCAGGATGAGCGGGTTGGAGGCCGAGGAAAGTCCGGGCTCCACGAAACAAGGGTGGCGGGTAACGCCCGCCGGACGCAAGTTTAGGGAAAGTGCCACAGAGAGTAGACCGCCAAAACGCTCCTTCGGGAGCATGGTAAGGGTGAAAGGGTGCGGTAAGAGCGCACCGCGCGACTGGTAACAGGAGCGGCAAGGCAAACCCCACCCGGAGCAAGACCGAATAGGGACGGTGGGCCTGTTCGAAAGAGCAGGCGGGCGAGTTTCACGCCTCGGCCGTCCGGGTTGGTTGCTAGAGTGGCGCGGCAACGCGTCGCCAAGAGGAATGGCTGCCCTTTTGGATACGGTCTCGAATGGGATACCGTCCGGAAGACAGAACCCGGCTTACAGGCCCCCTGGCATTTTATGTGGTTTCAGCTTTGCTCAAACGGTCAGTGGCGAGCGCTAGCCCCTTCCGACACTCACATAGGTAAAGCCGGCCGCCCGCACTTCCTCCGGGCCATAGATATTGCGAAGGTCCACCAGCAGCGGCGTCCTGGCGAGTTCGCGAATGCGGCGAAGATCGAGCGCGCGGAATGCGTCCCATTCAGTGACGATAACCACCGCGTCCGCGTCTGTTACCGCCGCATAGGCATCGGGCATCATCTCAACGCCCGGCATCAGCGGCTTCGCCAGTTCCATGCCCTCTGGATCATATGCGCGGACTTCCACACCCGCGTCAGTCAGCGCGAGTGCAATGGCGATGGAGGGCGCGTCGCGCATGTCATCGGTATTGGGCTTGAAGGTTAGGCCCAGCAGCGCGACCTTGCAGCCACGTGGCTCGGCGTAGCCGGCGCCCGCCAGCGCCTCGATCACCTTGCGGCCCATGGCGCGCTTGCGGGTGTCGTTCACCTTCACCACCGCCTCGACGATGCGGACAGGGCTGTCGTGATCCTCGGCCGTCTTGAGCAGGGCCAGAGTGTCCTTGGGGAAGCAGCTTCCGCCATAGCCCGGACCGGCGTGCAGGAACTTCGATCCAATGCGGTTGTCGAGGCCTATCCCGCGTGAGACGTCCTGCACGTCGGCGCCCACCTTTTCGCACAGATCCGCCATCTCGTTGATGAAGGTGATCTTCGTCGCGAGGAAGGCATTGGCGGCGTACTTGATAAGCTCGGCACTGCGGCGGTTGGTGAACTGGATGGGAGAGCTGTTGAGGAACAGCGGGCGATAGACCTCACGCATCACGCCGCGTGCCCATTCGTCATCGGTGCCGATCACGATGCGGTCGGGTCGCTTGAAATCGCCAATGGCGGCACCTTCGCGCAGGAATTCAGGGTTGGAGGCGACGGCAAAGCGGACAGAAGTGCCCGATTGCCGGAGAATGCGCTCCACTTCGTCGCCGGTGCCAACGGGTACAGTCGACTTGGTCACGACAACTACCGGATCCGTCAGATGTTGCCCGACTTCTTCTGCCACGGCGTACACGAAGGAAAGGTCGGCGTGGCCATCGCCGCGACGTGACGGTGTGCCGACCGCGATAAAGATCGCCCCGGCACCGGCCATGCCTTCGGCAAGGTCAGTGGTGAATGAAAGGCGGCCATCCTGCACATTTCGGCGCACCAGTTCGTCCAGACCCGGCTCGTAGATCGGCATCTCGCCCGCTTGCAGGCGTTCGATCTTGCCGGGATCCTTGTCGATGCAAACGACATCATGGCCAAAATCGGCAAAGCAGGCGCCGGATACGAGCCCGACATAGCCCGAGCCGACCATAGCAATCTTCATTGAACTAACCCCTCAGGCGTTTTCGCGTATATCATGAATGGCGGTGCCACCGGTATGGCCAGTTTCAATTAACCAGCGCCCTGTTTCCTCAAGTCCCAGCGCAGTCAATCGCCCGGACATATAGGCGCCTGTGTCAATGCCAATGCGGTTGTGCCGTACTTCCGGCGCGTCGGTGATGGTATGGCCGTGAACCACACACCATCCGTGTTCCTCCCCATGCGAAAGGAAGGGTTCCCTGATCCATCGTAAGTCGCGCAGATCTTGCTCCTGTAGCGGTATGCCGGGACGGATGCCGGCGTGCACGAACAGGTAGTCCCCAATAGTTATCCGGTCCTCCAGGCCCTGGAGAAACTCTATGTCGGCAGCCGGAACCGCTTTCCGCATAGCCGCCTGCGTCTGCTCCACAGTCAGCGTATCAAACAAGGCGCGATCGACGGGGTAGGACAGCACCGTTTCACGGCCGCCAAAGCGCAGGAAGTGCCGAAGGGTATCCACGTTTTCCAGGCTATCGAGGAACATCTCCTCGTGGTTCCCGGCGATAATCCTGGTGCTGCGCCGGGTCTGCAGGTCGCGGGCGGCGGCTATGACGCCTGAACTGTCCGGACCGCGATCGATCAGGTCGCCTAGAAGGATGATTGTCGTTTCGGCCTTATCCCTGCTGCGGTCATCATCTTCGATTGCCTGCAAAAGCTGATCGAACAGGTCTTTCCGGCCGTGGATATCGCCAATCGCATAGATCCGCTGCCCACCAGGAATAGCGGGGTGAGGCCTTGTCGGCTTCGGCTTGGGCCGAAATATCTGGCGAATGGCATCAAGCATAAGTCGCTGGCTGCCGGGCTATAAGATAGCAAGTAACAGGTAACAACCCGCTGCTCGGAAATGTGTTGCAAGAAATCAACATGGTGCACCCAAGCTGCAACGATAGCTAAATTTTTTCCTTGTGCGATGCAGCAAACAGGTCCAGCGTTTTTGGGCATAGTGATCTCAGCCCGGCAAACGAGGCGGACGCGGTGCACGCAGGTGGGACGAGGCAGTCAGAATTATTTGAGGGAATTGACTATGCTTACGTCCGTCCGCGGCATTTTTGCCGCCTCGCTTCTTGCCGGTTGCGCCATTGCCGCTACCCCGGCTTTCGCAGACGAAACTGACGCTCCGGCCGAATTCACCGTCACCGGCAGCGTTGCAGGCGTTACCGACTATCGCTTCCGTGGCGTGTCGCAGACCAACAAGGAAATGGCGATTCAGGGCGGCGTTACCGTCACCCACGAAAGCGGTCTCTATGGCGCGGTCTGGGGTTCGAACCTTGCCGGTTGGGGAACCTTCGGCGGTTCTAACATGGAACTCGATCTCGTTGGTGGATACGCAGCTGATCTTGGCGGCGTGAAGCTCGACGTGGGCCTGACCTGGTACATGTATCCGGGCGGCGCCGACAAGACCGACTTTGCCGAACCCTATGTCAAGCTGAGCGGCACCGCTGGTCCGGTTAACCTTCTGGCCGGCATCGCCTATGCTCCCAAGCAGGAAGCACTGGGCAACTGGTACTTCACCGGCGCAGATTCGGTTGCCGGCATTCCCAACGATCCGGGTGACAAGGAAGACAACCTTTACATCTGGGGCGACGTAAGCGCGGGCATCCCGGACACCCCGATGAGTGTCAAGGCACACCTTGGCTATTCGAACGGCAACCCCGGCCTTGGCCCCAACGGCACCAGCGTCGCTCCGACCGGCGAGTACTGGGACTGGCTGCTGGGCGTGGATTTCGCCATTCCCGGCACTCCGCTGACCGTGGGCGCGGCATATGTCGACACCAACATCTCGCGTTCGGATGCGCTTTACCTGCAGCCGAACTTCTCTTCGACGAAGGACGGCGGCCCCATCGCGGACAGCACGATCCTCTTCTCGCTGACTGCGGCCTTCTAAGGTCAACACAGCGAAAATTGCGCGAAAAGATGGGCTCGCTGCGGAATACCGGGGCGGGCCTTTCTTCTGACGGACGTACTCAGCGCAGGAAAAAATCGACGGTCGTGACGACCCTTACCTTCTTGTAGGGTGTGTCGGAAACACCCCATCCTCCGCCAGAATCTCCATCACGGGCGTTGATCTCAAAATAGCCTTGCGTCGCACTCTTGATGGAACCGACCGACGTGCCGCTATCATTGGCAAATTGCTCGGCAGAGGCACGCGCATCCTTGGTCGCCAAGGCCACCATCTGCGGTTTGATGCTGTTCAGCTGGGTAAAGGTGTAGGCCATGCCAGAACCCTCCTCCAATACGACACCGCGCCTGACCAGATCGAACTGACGCTTTACGGCGTCCTGAGCACGCTTGATGTCGTTGGTGCGAAGGGTCATCCGCTGGCGAACTGTAAATTTGGTGACGCCGCTATTGTCCGTAAATTGCGATACATTGACACCGGTCGGCTGCAGCGCATCGGCCGGGAAGCCAAGCTCGTGGAAGAAGCTGCGAATGGCGTTCGTATTGCCATCGATACTGGCCTGTGCGGTCACGAGATCGCCAGCCGTGGCCGAATAGGCGATCGTCCATGTTGCAAGGTCGGCGGTAACATCGCGCTCAGCCAAGCCTCTCACCATCACGGATCGATCAGCTTCTCGAGCCCGTACGAGTCCGTTACCCAGTAAGTAGCCGCCGATGATAATTCCCATGGAGAGCACGGCAGCACTGGCAAGCCAGCGGCGATTTAGCGGGTCACGAAAGAAGGTGGTGGCACGAGCGGGCGCATCAGTACTATTGCTGGGCATCGCAAAGCCTCCCTGTTGCTTTGTCCAATGTGCATATCGCATCTTTACGCACGATGAACCGTGCATCGATGTAGATGAATGGAGTTTCCGGCCGTGACGAAATACCTGCACACCATGATCCGCGTTACCGACCCCGACGCGACGATCCGCTTTTTCGAGTTGATTGGCCTGCAGGAAGTGCGCCGCTTTTCCAACGAGAAGGGCCGCTTCACGCTCATATTCCTTGCTGCGCCCGGCCAGGAAGGTGTTGCCGAGGTGGAGTTGACCCACAACTGGGATCCAGAGGAGTATGGCGGCGGACGTAATTTCGGCCATCTGGCCTATCGCGTCGACGACATCTACGAGACGTGCCAGCGTCTGATGGATGCGGGCGTGACCATCAATCGCCCGCCGCGCGACGGCCACATGGCCTTCATCAGGAGCCCGGACGGGATCTCGGTCGAACTGCTGCAAGACGGATCGCTTGAACCCAAAGAGCCTTGGGCGAGCATGGAAAATACCGGGGTCTGGTAAGAGTTCAGCGGGGTTTGCTGGCCGCGGCGCGCAGGATGCCATAGCCAAGAACGCCCGACACCAGCGATCCGAGCAGGATGCCGAGCTTGGCCGTTTCGACAAGCTCGGGCTGTGCCGGGAATGCCAGTGCGGACATGAACAGGCTCATTGTAAAGCCGACGCCGCACAGCACGGCCACGCCCCATGCCTGGGCCCAGCTTGTGCCACCGGGCCGAGGGGAAAAGCCGGTTCGCTCTGCAAGCAGGATGGCGCCGAAGATGCCTGCCTGCTTACCGATCACAAGCCCTGCGGCGATGGCGAGTGGGAGAGGTCCGGCAAGGGCTGACAGGCCAATGCCGGCAAGGCTGACCCCGGCGTTGGCAAAGCCGAACAGCGGCACGATCAGATAGCCGTTGAGCGGCAGCAGCACGTGTTCCATGCGCAGCAGCAGGCTGTCGCCCGACCGTCCGGGCCTTAGCGGAATGGTGAAGGCAGCCAGGACACCTGCAACCGTGGCGTGAACACCGGAATGCAGCACCAGATACCAAAGCAAGGCCGCCAGCGGCGCGTAGAGCCAGCCGCTGGTCATCCCGGCGCGATTGAGTGCCGTCATCACGCCAAGGACGGCAAGTCCGGCCAGTAGCCATCCCGGCTCGATTCCGGCGGTGAAGACCAGCGCGATGATAGCGACGGACCCCAGATCATCGACTATGGCAACGGTCAGCAGGAACAGGCGCAGCGGTGGGGGAATGCGCTTGCCCAGCAGGGCGAGCACGCCGACGGCGAATGCTATGTCGGTTGCAGCGGGGATGGCCCATCCGCGATGGAGCTCCGGATTATCGCCCGCAATGGCGAGATAGATTGCCGCCGGGACGGCCATTCCGGCAATCGCCGCCACTATCGGCAGCCGCCGGCGTTTTGCATCCGACAGTTCTCCGTCCAGTACCTCTCGCTTGATCTCAAGGCCCACGGCGAAGAAGAAAATCGCCATCAACGCATCGTTGATCCAGGCGTGCAGATTGGAAAGACGCGCGATCGGCGTCCACGGCAAGGCATCGTGAAACAGGCCGTGATAGCTGTGGGCCAGCCCTGAATTGGCTGCGATCATTGCTGCCGCAGAAGCAACCATCAGGATTACGCCAAAACCGGCCTCGCCATGAATAGTGCGAAGGGCGGCCGCCGCAAGACGGTTGGCAAGGTGCGTTTTGCGCGGCATGATTGCCTCATCGGGGATCGCGCACGGCATTGCAACGGGGATGCAAAGCCAATAGCGGGTCCGCAGGGGTAAAGACTAATGATTTGGGGTCGCAAGTGACCGGGACGATGGAGTCCTGGCTCCGGGATGGTTTTGATTTGCTGCAACTCGTCCGGCACGAGTTGCTGCTGTTTGCCGCGTTCTGGTTCATCGTGGGGGCGGCCGACGAACTGGCTGTCGATATGCGGTGGCTCTGGCTTTTGATGACAGGCCGTGGGCGATCCCGGCGTCTGCCCTCGGGTGTGGAAAGAATGGAACTGGCTGGCCGCGCCGCCGTCATCGTTCCGGCCTGGCGTGAGGCTGACGTTATCGGAGCGATGATCTCGCACACGTTGCAGGCGTGGTCCCAGCGCGATTTCCGCTTGTATGTCGGCTGCTACTGCAATGACGATGCGACGCTGGCCGCTGCCATAGATGCAGCAGGCGGGGATCCGCGCATTCGTATCGTTGTGCACGGCGCCCACGGCCCGACCACCAAGGCGGATTGCCTGAATCGGTTGTACGAAGCGTTGTCTGCGGATGAGGCCCGCAGTGGCGTGCCTTTCCGTTCTGTCGTGATGCAGGATGCAGAGGAAATGGTGCATCCGGCCGCGCTGTTGGCAATAGATCGCGGGCTGGAGGATGCCGATTTTGTTCAGCTTCCCGTTCGTCCGGAACTGCAGAAGCACTCGCGCTGGGTCGCCGGGCACTACGCGGACGAATTCATCGAAGCGCACGCGAAGGATATGGTCGTGCGCGACAGCCTGGGGGCGGCGATACCGGGTGCCGGTGTCGGATGCGGCTTTTCGCGAGCCGCCTTGGCGTCACTGGCTCGTATGCGGCGTGACGGCGGGGAGGCGGGGCCGTTTGCCCCTGATTGCCTGACGGAAGACTATGAGATGGGCGTGCTTGTCGCCCGGGAGGGCGGCACGGGCCGTTTTCTTCGGCTGCGGGACAGCAGTGGAGCGCTGGTGGCGACGCGCAGCTTCTTTCCGGCACGGCTGGAAGATGCGGTACGGCAGAAGACGCGCTGGATTCACGGCATCGCGTTCCAGGGCTGGGATCGGCTTGGCTGGCACGCCCTGCCCGTGGAACTCTGGATGGCGCTGCGCGACCGCCGCGGACCACTGACGGCCCTGGTCCTGACGATCGCCTATGCCCAGATCTTGCTTGAAGGGGTGATGTTGTTGGGTGCCGCGACAGGCCTGCACCGTCCCGAACCCCTTTCTCCTCTTCTCGCAACAATGGTTGCTCTCACTGTCACGGCATTTGTCTGGAGGGCGCTGCTGCGCTTTGGCTTCACCGCGCGTGAATACGGGGTCGCTGAAGGCGCTCTGGCAGTGCTGCGCATCCCGATCGCGAACCTTGTCGCCATATTGGCAGGGCGCCGCGCCTTTGCCAGCTACCTGAGGACGCTGGCGGGCGAAACCGTGCGTTGGGAAAAGACCGCGCACGACGTTCATCCCGCAATTGCTCTGGCTCGGGCGGCAACAGCATGAGTGTCAGGACAGCGCGTCGTGGTCAGCCCGTAATTGCGCTGGCTATGGTGCTTGGCACCTGGGTCGTAGCCCGCGCTGTTGTCTGGGAGGGGGCGACTGAACCGCAGGTGGTAGCGCCGGTTTCGGTCGCGTCTGCCCCTACCTCAGTGCCGCAGTTCCAAGGGCAAACTGACTCTCCTTCAAGCGCTGGTGCGCTGCAAATGCCACCGGCCGTGCAGCCACGGCCAGTGCCCTTCTATCGCGCAGATCCGGTTCCGGCGAGCGCGCGCCCGCTGCCAGTGGCTCAGTCTACAGAGCCTGTGCGGGTCGCCGCAGGGCATCACCTGCTGTGGATGGCGGCGGTCTCGCTGGTCAGGATGCCGGAACTCGCGGCCGTTCCTGCGCCGCCGCCGGTGCCCTATATCGCCCGCGACCCGGTTCGTCCGCAACGGCGCTGGTCGGTCGATGGATGGTTGATGCTGCGTGATGGCGGCGTGCCCGGTCCGGTAACCGGCCCGGCCCGCGCTACTTACGGCGCCAGCCAGTTTGGCGCAGTCGTCCGGTATCGCCTGATTCCCGAGAGTGGCCATCGGCCGACAGCCTATTTGCGCGGCACGGGTGCAATGGACCGCCCCTTTGACAAGGAAGCCGCTGCGGGGATCGCGGCAAGGCCTGTCAGCAGCATCCCTGTTACAATCGCCGCCGAATTGCGTGCCGGAGAGCTGAGTTCCGAGTTCCGCGTCCGGCCTGCGGTTGTCGCCGTGACCGAACTCGCGCCGCAGAAGCTGCCGTTCGAGTTTCGCGCGGAGGCCTATGCACAGGCCGGTTATGTCGGTGGTAGAGGCGCCACAGCTTTCTTCGACGGGCAGTTGCGCGCTGATCGTGCGATTACCCGAATCGGCAAGGGCGAACTGCGTGCAGGCGTGGGCGCATGGGGCGGCGCGCAAGAAGGAGCGTCACGGCTCGACATTGGTCCTGCTGCGATTCTGGGCGTTCCCGTAAACGATATGGCGTCGGCCCGGTTGGCCGTCGACTGGCGTTTCCGTGTTACTGGCAATGCCGTTCCTCAGTCCGGCCCTGCGCTTACGCTGTCCGCAGGATTTTGATGCGCAAGCTTCCCTAGGCGATCATGCTGATATAGGCCGGTTTCCAGCCATGGACGTCTATCTGCCGATAGCCAATTTGTCAGTGAATGGCCTCGTCATCGTCCTGCTGGGAGCGCTCACCGGGGTGCTTTCCGGCCTGTTCGGTGTAGGCGGCGGTTTCCTGACGACCCCGCTTCTCATCTTCTACGGCGTTCCGCCCACTGTCGCCGCCGCATCCGCCGCCAGCCAGGTGACTGGCGCAAGCGTTTCCGGCGTTTTTGCACACAGCCGGCAGGGCGGCGTAGACGTGCAGATGGGCGCGGTTATGGTGGCGGGCGGAATAGTGGGCACGGGCATGGGCGCGATCCTGTTCCGCGTGCTGGAACAACTCGGCCAGATCGATACGGTCATCAATATCCTCTACGTGGCGCTGCTGGGCGGCATCGGCAGTTTCATGGCGTGGGAAAGCCTTCAGGCCTTGCGGGCCGAGCGCAGCGGCGTTCCGCTTCCCGCCCGGAAACGCAGGCACCATCCCATGGTGGCAAGCCTGCCGATGCGCTGGCGCTTCTATCGGTCCGGGCTTTATATCTCTCCGCTGGCGCCTTTGTTGCTGGGCATGTTGACCGGCATCCTCACCATGCTGATGGGCATCGGTGGCGGCTTCGTCATGGTGCCTGCGATGCTCTACATCCTGGGTATGAGCGCGAACGTTGTTGTCGGAACTTCGCTCTTCCAGATCCTGTTTGTGACCATGGCATCTACAATGATGCATTCGCTGACGACCAAGGCCGTGGATATCGTGCTCGCCGTGCTGTTGCTCATCGGTTCGGTTACCGGCGCGCAGATGGGTGCGCAGTTCGCCCAGAAGGCGCGGCCAGTGCAATTGCGGCTGGCGCTTGCGGTGATCGTCCTGCTTGTGGCCTTGCGGCTGGCTTGGGGACTGGGCGTGCGGCCCGATGAGATTTTCACGGTGACGCCGATATGAGGGTGATTCTCGCCCTTTTGGCCCTGCTGCTACTCGGCGGTGCGCGCGATCCCATCCTCGTGCCGGAAATTTCTCAGCACGAAATTCAGGTGAGGCAGGGCTTTACGGGTGCAGAGCTTTTGCTGTTCGGGGCGATCCTGACGCCTGAAGGTACGCGTGCCGGGCAATACTATGACATCGTCGTGGTGCTGAAAGGGCCGACGCAATCGATCATCCTGCGCGAAAAACAGAAGGTGGCAGGCATCTGGATCAATGCCGCCAGCACGGAATTTCGTTCCGCCCCCAGCTTTTTCGCCACTTCATCGACCCGGCCCGTGGCCAAGATCGTCGATGACCGGACGGCAGCCATTTACGAGCTTGGCCTGCCCTGGCTCCAGCTTTCGCCCATCACTACCATCGAACAGTCCGACCAATCCCGCTTTGCTGAAGGACTCGTCGATCTCAGGCAACGCGAAGGTGTGTTCAAGCAGGATGACAAGGGCGTGAAGGTTAGCGAACAGGTGCTGTACCAGGCACGCATCTCGCTGCCCTCCAGCGTGCAGACCGGCACCTACACGGCCGAAACGTTCGCAATTTCAAATGGACGGGTGGTGGCGTCGGC
>JBEVKC010000180.1:0-12893 GCA_040509895.1 Novosphingobium sp.
CGTTCGTTGCGCTCGGCCAGCTTCTGGGAAACAAACTGGCGTTCGGTTCCTGCCGCCACGTCGTCCCAAAACCGCCGCCGCGCCTCTTCGAACAGCGGCTGGTCGCCCCAGACATAGCGCCCTTCCAGCAGCGCGGTGCAGATGGTGAGGTCGCTTTTCGCCATGCGCACCATCTCGTCCAGCGAACGGCTGGACTGGCCGATCTTCAGCCCAAGATCCCAGAGGAAATAGAGCATTGCCTCGATCACCTGTTCACACCAGGCGGTCTGCTTGATGGGGGTGAGGAAAGCGATGTCGACGTCGGAATGCGGTGCCATCTCGCCCCGGCCATAACCACCGACCGCCATGATCGTCAGCCGTTCGCCTGAGGACCGGTTGCTGGAGCGATAAACATTGGTGACGACGTGATCGTGGATCACACGGATGAGCTGATCGACTAGGAAGGCCTGCGCTTCGGCACACTCATGCCCTGCAGAGGGCTTCAACGTCAGCCGCCGCGCGATCTCGGCTCGTCCTGCTGCCAGTGCCTCACGCAGCAGTTCCACGATTTGCTGGCGGGCACCTTGGCCACCATGTTCCGCAACGGCGCGCTGCACCGCTTCGCCAAGGTCCCGGCGATCGACAATTGCACGCTGGTTCGGAATACGTGGAGCGCTCATGCCAAAGCATTAGCGGCACAAATTCCGCGCGCCTAGCGGCCATGTCGCAGCCGATGCCCCGTTATGGCGAAAAGCCGATGGAATCCGGCACCGCCCTATGCCAGAAGGCCCCTCAATCACCGCACCGCAAGCGATGCGGCACAGCGATACCGGGGAGCCCGCCTTTGCTTTCAATTCTTTCCGCCGCGGCCCAGAACGACCCCATCTATTGGGTCAACCTTGGCCTGACCCGCGGGATCGACCTCGGCTTCTTCACCCTGCGCTGGTATTCGCTCGCCTATCTGGCGGGCATCGTCCTTGGCTATTGGCACCTGTCGAGGATGATCAAGGCGCCGGGTGCCCCGATGGCGCAGCGGCATGCCGATGACCTCTTCTTCTATTGCACACTGGGCATTATCCTTGGCGGACGGCTTGGCTATGCGACGTTCTATGCGCCTGAGCTGTGGGCGCAGCCGCTGGAACTGCTCAAGCTGTGGAACGGCGGGATGAGTTTCCATGGCGGACTGTTCGGTGTGGTGCTCGCCATCGCCTGGGTATCGTGGCGTGGGCATTTGTCCTTCATTCGCGTGTGCGACTACATCTCGGTCTGCGTGCCCTTTGGCATGCTCTTCGGTCGCCTCGCCAACTTCGTGAATGGCGAGCTGTGGGGCCGCGTTGCCGGGCCGGACGTACCGTGGGCCATGGTGTTCCCCGATCCTGCCGGACCCTTGCCGCGCCATCCGAGCCAACTTTATGAAGCGCTGCTGGAAGGCGCCTTGCTGATCGTCGTCATGCTGCTTCTGTTCTGGAAGACGCGTGCGCGCTATCGTCCCGGCATCCTCGTCGGCGTGTTCACAGCTGGCATTGCCGCGGGGCGCTTCACTGTCGAGTTCTTCCGTGAGCCGGACGCCCAGCTTCAGGAGTTCGCCCTGCGCACTGGTTTGTCGATGGGGCAGTGGCTGACCATTCCGCTGATCGTCCTGGGCCTTGGCCTGGTGATCTGGGCGCTGATGCGGCCTCCACTGGGGAGTACGGCCCCAGCCAAGGCATGAGTGGCGAAAGCCTGACGGACGTATTCACCCGGCTGATTGCCGCAACCGGCCCGATCAGCCTGATGCAGTACATGGGCGAGGCGAACGCCCACTATTACACATCGCGCGATCCGCTGGGGACTGCGGGTGATTTCATCACCGCGCCGGAAATCAGCCAGATGTTCGGTGAGCTGATCGGGCTGTGGCTTGCCGATATCTGGATCCGCGCCGGACGGCCTGAGCCGCTGCACTACGTCGAGCTGGGCCCGGGGCGCGGCACCTTGGCGCGCGATGCGCTGCGCGTCGCAGCCCGGCAGGGATTGGTGCCGCAAGTGCACTTCGTTGAAGGGTCCTCGGCACTGAAGGACATCCAGCTTGCCGCGCTGCCGCAGACGCGGTGGCATCACGACCTTGCCTCGTTGCCGGACGATGGTCCGATGCTGCTGGTGGCCAACGAATTCCTCGACGCGCTGCCCATCCGACAGCTGGTGATGACCGAGTCCGGCTGGCGTGAGCGCATGGTCGCCTGCCAGGACGATCGCTTCGTCCCCATCGCCGGAAACCGTCCGATGGACGCGGCCGTACCGGATGACCGGCGCGAGGCCGCTATCGGAACCATCCTCGAAATCGGCCCCGGCGCGGCGGCAGTTGTGGACGAAGTGGCGCGGCGGCTGCAGGCGCAAGGCGGCGCAGCACTGTTCATCGACTATGGCTACGCCGAGCCGCGCTTTGGTTCGTCGCTGCAGGCGTTGCGTGCGCACCAGATGGTCGATCCGTTCGATCGTCCGGGCGAGGCTGACCTGACCGCCCATGTAGATTTTGCGATTTTGGCGGAGGTTGCGGCTGTGCAGGGATGCCGCCGGCTTGGCACAGTAACGCAGGGACACTGGTTGACCGCCCTGGGCATAGATGCGCGGGCGGCAAGCCTGTCCCGCGCCGCGCCGGACCAGGCAGAGGCAATTGAGGCCGCACGCCACCGCCTAGTGGCGCGGGAGCAGATGGGCGATCTGTTCAAGGTGATGGGGCTGGTGGCCCAAGGCTGGCCGGACGGCGCTGGGTTCTAGCGGGCGTCGTCTCTTGCCCGCTCTTCGATCGGTATGGCACGCGGAGTGGGGCTCGCGACCCATGCCACAAGGGCGTCCAGATCGGTCATTCCCCGCACCGCATCGCGCTGCCTGGCAAACCCCGAGAAGCCATCGCCGCCGCCTGCAAGGAAACTGTTCGTCGTGACGCGGTAGATCGCGTCGCCGCGCAGTTCCTCGCCGTTCAGTGTCACAGACATCACGCGCGGCCCGCTCGGGCGCGAACTGTCATAGCGCCATGCGAAGCCGGCGGAGGCGGCAAGCACCTGCTCCGGTCCGTTGCCCCTGAACCCCTGCTCAAGAACCGACCTGATCTCTGCGCCCGTCATGCTTTGTGTAATCAGCACGTTGCCGAACGGCTGGACATTGTAGAGCTGGCCGAAAGTCAACGTGCCGTCCGCAGCCGGTTCCAGCGCAGCGCGGATGCCGAAGGGGTTGGTGAAGGCGATCTGCGCCCCGGCGGCGCGCGTGGCGGCAAGCTGCGCGTCGGCGATCAGGTTCCCGAGCGGGCCGCCGCCCGGCGTGCCGGGAGAGGGGCGGGCAGCCGAACCAAGCACGTGCCCAGCGGGCCGTTCTGCAAATTCACGCGCCGCGACGGTGTAGCGCTTCACATAAGCGGCAATATCGGCACGAGGCTCAAGCCGGGGAAAGAGCGTGGTGTTCGCAACCGGCCCGCGGGATGATTCATAGGCTGGTGACTGCACGATTACGTTGGCGGCCCGTTTGGCCACGACGCGACCCGATGCCGGATCAATGGTGAGCGTAATGTCTGTAACAAGCTGGCCGTAGTGCCCCGCACTCGTCAGCAGAAATGAACGCGCGGGATCAGTCTTGCCATAGTCACAGACATAGGCGGCGTGGGTATGGCCCGAGACGACAACGTCCACGCGCGCGTCCATGCGTGAAAGGATCGGCAGGATGTTACCCGAAAGGCCGTCGCAGCCATTGGGATCAGGCCTGCCCGATGGCTTTCCGCCCTGATGGATCAATACGACAATGGCGTCGGCGCCCTGCACCTTCAGTTGCGGCACCGCGGCGTTGATTGCCTCTGCCTCGTCCCCGAAAGTCAGGCCCTTCACGCCATCGGGCGAGACGAGGCTGGGCGTCTCCTTCAGCGTCAGTCCGATGAAGCCGACCGTCACTTCCCGCGCCCCGCTGCCAAATTTGCGCAGGCCCGTTGCCGGGAACAGCGTGCTTCCAGCCTCGGTATAGGTACTCGCCGAAAGAAAGCGGAACTTCGCGCCGGCGAAGGGCTCCACAGAGCACGGCTTGCGCAATGTGTGCTGCTCGCAGCCGCCGCTCTGCTTGCGCAGCAGTTCGGCGCGGCCTTGGTCAAATTCGTGATTGCCGACTGCGTTGAAATCCAGCCCGATGAGATTCATCACGCCGATCGTCGGCTCGTCGAGAAAAATGGACGAGGCCACCTGCGACGCGCTGATAAGGTCGCCCGCCGATACCGTGACATGGTTCGGATATTTCGCTCGCACCGTGTCGATGGCAGAGGCAAGCCATGCCACCCCTCCGGCGGCCACTTGCACAGTGCCGCCGTTCCCGTCTGGCGCTGCCACGGACAGCTTCGGCGGCTCCAGCGCCCCGTGAAAGTCATTGATCGCGATGATACCGACGGTGACCGGTCCCGCATGGCCTCCTGTTGCCCCCGATCCTGCACAGGCCGAAAGCGCGGCGGACATTAGCAGAGGGAAAAGCAGGCGACCCGTCATTGCACCATTCCTTGCGGGCAATTGTTTCGGCAGCAAGACTTAGCCGCACCGGCAACAGCGGGCAATTTCAGCGCTGCGCCGATTGCTTATCCCTCGGCGAAGTGCACTCTGCCGCAAAATACCATTGGGGAGAGACTCGCAATGCGTGTCGAGAAATCCTTCTGCCGCCTGTGTTTCGGGTTCTGCGGCATGGAGGTGACAGTTGGCGACGATGGCCGCGTGCAATCGGTGCGCGGTGACCACGACAATCCGATGACGAGCGGTTACGCCTGCGTGAAGGGGCTTGACGCGCCCGAGGCCCTCTATTCCGACCGCCGCATCATGCAGCCCCTGAAGCGGGTCGGCGACAGGCATGTGCCAATCCCCCTCGAACAGGCACTGGATGAGATCGCCGCGAAAATGCGGATGATCGTCGACGAGGATGGTGCGCAGAGCCTGGCCTTCTTCCGCGGCACGGGTACGTTCGGTTCGAACGTCGCGATTTTCAGCTGGCCGAACCTTGCCGATTGCCTTGGCGCGCAGCGCTTCTCGACCATGACCATCGACCAGTCGGCGAAGTGGGTTGCCATGGAGCGGCTGGGGACTTGGCCTGCCGGCAAGCAGCGCTTCCTGACGTCCGACGTGTGGATGTTCGCCGGCAGCAATCCGCTGGTGTCCGTGTTCAGCTGGGACATGCCAGCGCAAAACCCGATCAAGCACCTGAAGGACATGCGCGCGCGGGGGATGAAGCTGATCGTCATCGATCCGCGCGAGTGTGAGATGGCGAAATTTGCCGACATCCACCTCCAACCCTTCCCGGGCGAGGACGCTGCCGTGGCTGCGGGGCTGATCCATGTGATCCTTAGCGAAGGCTGGCACGATGCCGAGTTCTGCGCCGCTCATGTCGAGGGGTTGGAGGAACTGCGTAAGGCTGTTGGACCTTTCACTCCCGACGCCGTTGCCGCCCGTGCCGGAATAGAGGCGGACGATCTTGTTGCCGCTGCCCGCATGTTTGCCAAAGAGTCAAAGCGCGGCGGGGTAGGGACAGGAACCGGCGTCGACATGGCGGCCTTTCCGAACCTTGCGGAGCATCTCTATCAGGTGATCGGCGTGATCTGCGGTCGCTTCCTGCGTGAGGGGGAAGCGCTGCCCAACCCCGGCGTGCTGTTCGCCAAGCAGGCGCCAAAAGCCGAGGCTGTCAGCCCGGCGCGAAATTTCGAGAAGGCGCCCAGGTCCCGCAAGCGCGGCGCGGTGCGCCTGATGGGCGAGTCCGCCACGCCTACCTTGGCTGAGGAAATCCTCACGCCTGGCAAGGGCCGGGTGCGCGGCTTGCTGATCTCTGGCGCAAACCCCGCCAGCGCCATTCCGGACAGCGCCAAGGTTGTGGAGGCATTTCGCGCACTCGACCTTCTGGTGGTTGTCGAACCGTTCCAGACCGAGACTGCGCGGCTGGCCGACTACGTGCTTCCACCCAAGATCATGTATGAGCACGCCGATCTCACCTTCGGGCTGGAGATGAGCAATCTGGAAGTGCCCTACACCCAATATACGCCGCCGATCGTCGATCCGCCTGCGGGTTCTGAACTGGCGGATGAGGGCTACATCGCATGGGCGCTGGCAAAGCGGATGGGCGCCACGCTTAACTACTTTGGCACTGACATGGACATGGAGGCACCGCCCAGTGACGACGCGTTCCTGTCGATCCTTGCCGGGCGCGGAAACCTGTCGTTCGAGGAGATCAAGCGTGAAGCTGTGGGCGGCAAGCTGTTCGGCGACTTGCCCGAAGTGCGCGTGCAGCCTGCGGGTGATGGTGCGGGCCGTTTCGCCGTCATGCCCGGCGACGTTGCTGCCGAACTGAGCGCTTTCGCCGCGACGCGCGGCACGGCATCGGAAGTGGCCTCGGGCATTGAATTTCCGCTCCGCCTGATTTGCCGTCGCATTCGCGAAGTGTCGAACACTTCTTGCCGCGACTTCCGCTCAGCGCGGGAGCGCGCTCCGTACAATCCGCTTTGCGCTCATCCGTCTGATCTTGGACGGCTGGGCATGGGCGAGGGCGCGGAGTGCTGGGTGGTGTCCGACAACGGCCGCATTCCCGCCATCGTCAAGGCTGACGCGACGCTGAAACCCGGCGTCGTCTCAATGACCCACGGCTATGGCGGTCTTTGGGGAGAGGACATCGATTACCGCAAGCGTGGTGCATCGACCTCGCTGCTCATCAGCCTCGACCGGGATTGCGAGCCGCTGCAGGCGATGCCGCGCATGTCTGGTGTTCCGGTGCGGGTGGAAGCGCGCTAGACCTTGTTCGTTCGCCTCTCTGGGGGCCAGTATCGCCAGCGCTTACCATGGCCCCTGTAACAGCCAACTGATGGAAAACAGGACTATGCTGCAGGAGATTAGCCGTTCAGTTCTGGCACCGACTCCCACCGCCGCTCCCCATCCGGAAGATATGAATGCCAGCGTGGACTTCCAGCTGGGCAACCATGTATCCTTTAGGGCCAGCGCCCGGGCAACGCCGGCCGGTTTTGTAACCGCTGCGATTCTGGTCGCATCCATCGCGACAACGTCGGCCCTGATCTATCGCTGGCGAAACGCCTCACGCGCGACTTGAAGCCGTTCCTGCGGACTTACACGTCGAGGTTGGCGACGTTCAGCGCGTTCTCCTGGATGAAGTCGCGCCGCGGCTCGACCACGTCGCCCATCAGGCGGGTGAATATTTCGTCCGTTACGTCGGCGTCTTCGACCTTGACCTGCAGTAGTACGCGGTTGTCCGGATCGAGCGTGGTCTCCCACAACTGATCGGCGTTCATCTCGCCCAGTCCCTTATAGCGGGCGATGGAGAGGCCCTTGCGGCCAGCGGCAAGGACGTTTTCCAGCAACTCCGAGGGGCGGGTGATGGCGCCCGCGTTGGCAGTGGGACGCGTGATCGCGACTTCTGCCTCTGCTTCCTCTTCGCCGCCTTCGGTCACAGGCTCGGGTGCCTCGTCCGCTGCTGCAGTACCCTTCACCAAGCGCGCGGTTGAGGAATAGATCGCGGCAGTTTCCCCCGCGAGGCGAGCCAGCTTTCGTGCTTCGGCGCTGATCAGGAACGCGGCTTCGACGACGTGATGATCCTTCACTCCGCGCCACAGGCGCTGGACGGTGACATTGCCCTCGTCCGTCATCTCGGCGGTCCACTTGGCCTCGGCGTCACCGGCATCCAGCCAGGCGGCCGCGCGAGCGAGTGCAGTTTCGCGTCCTGCGCGGTCGAGGTCAGGGTCAAGAACACCCGCCATGGCCAGCGCCTCGATAATCGCCGGGTTATAGCGGCGCGGGACGAAGCCCATCAGGCTGCGCATCCGCATGGCATGCTCGACCAGCGATTCCAGTTCCTGCCCTGCGCGCGCGCCACCAGCGGTTTCCAGGATACGGCCCGCAAGGCCCGCTTCGACCAGATAGCGGTCCAGCGCGGCGGCGTCCTTCAGGTACACCTCGCTGCGGCCCTTGCTTACCTTGTAGAGCGGCGGCTGGGCAATGAAGAGGTGGCCGTTGCGGATGATCTCCGGCATCTGACGGTGGAAGAAGGTCAGCAGCAGCGTGCGGATATGGGCGCCGTCGACGTCGGCGTCGGTCATGATGACGATCTTGTGGTAGCGCAGCTTCGCAAGGTTGAATTCGTCGCGAATGCCGGTGCCCATCGCCTGGATCAGCGTGCCGACTTCCTTGGACGAGATGATGCGGTCAAAGCGCGCGCGCTCGACGTTCAGGATCTTGCCCTTGAGCGGCAGGATGGCCTGGATGTGCCGGTCGCGGCCCTGCTTTGCGGAGCCACCTGCCGAGTCACCCTCGACCAGGAAAAGTTCGCACTTGGTGGGATCGCGCTCCTGGCAATCGGCCAGTTTGCCGGGGAGCGAGGCGATATCCATCGCGCCCTTGCGGCGGGTCAGTTCGCGTGCGCGGCGTGCGGCTTCGCGCGCGGCGGCGGCGTCAATGATTTTGCCGACGACCTGCTTGGCGTTGGCGGGGTTCTCTTCCAGCCAGTCGCTCAGCCGGTCGGCCATCAGGCTTTCCAGCGGCTGGCGCACTTCGGAGGAGACCAGCTTGTCCTTGGTCTGTGACGAGAATTTGGGATCGGGCAGCTTGACCGAAACGATAGCCGTCAGCCCCTCACGCATGTCTTCGCCGGTGAGGTTGACCTTTTCCTTCTTCAGCAGGCCAGTCTTCTCGGCATAGTTATTGAGCGTGCGGGTCAGCGCTGCGCGGAAGGCGGCGAGGTGCGTGCCACCGTCACGCTGCGGGATGTTGTTGGTGAAGCACAGGACGTTTTCGTAATAGGAGTCATTCCACTCCAGCGCGACATCGATGCCGATGCCGTCACGCTCCGAACTGATCGCAATCGGATCGGGGAGCAGCGGCGTCTTGTTGCGATCGAGGTACTGCACGAAGGCCCCGATGCCGCCTTCATAGAACAGGTCGTGTTCCTTGATCTCCTCGTGCCGCTTGTCGCGCAGCAGGATACGCACGCCCGAATTGAGGAAAGCGAGCTCGCGGTAGCGGTGCTCAAGCTTTTCGAAATCGAACTCGGTGACATTCTTGAATGTGTCGGTCGAGGCGAGGAAGGTGACGCGCGTGCCCTTCTTGCCCGCGGGGGCAGGGCCTTTGACTACCAGTGGAGACACGGCGTCGCCGTGGGCAAACTTCATCCAGTGCTCTTCGCCGTCGCGCCAGATCGTCAGTTCCAGCCATTCCGACAGGGCGTTGACCACCGAGACGCCAACGCCGTGGAGGCCGCCCGAAACCTTGTAGGCGTTCTCGTCGTTGGTGTTGTCGAACTTACCGCCAGCGTGGAGCTGGGTCATGATGACTTCTGCAGCCGAAACGCCTTCCTCGGCATGGATGCCGGTCGGAATGCCGCGGCCGTTATCTTCCACGGACACCGAGCCATCGGGGTTGAGTTCGATGAGCACAAGGTCGCAGTGACCTGCCAGTGCTTCGTCGATTGCGTTGTCGGACACCTCAAACACCATGTGGTGCAGGCCCGACCCATCGTCGGTATCGCCGATATACATGCCTGGCCGTTTGCGGACGGCATCAAGGCCCTTCAGCACCTTGATCGAATCGGCGCCATAGGAGTTGGTGTTTGGAGTGTTTTCAGGGGTGCTAGCCATAGCGAGCATATAGGCATTCAAGGGCGGTTACGAAACCCGCTGAACCGGCCATCCACAGGGATTTGGCCAATAAATTCGCCGGTATTTGGCCTCTTGAGCCGAAGTGACGCAGCCCCGGCGTGATCTCACCTCCAAAAAGGGAATCAGGCGCGGGGCCGGTCGGAATGTGCGGTCATCAATTGACCCCCATCAGTTAGACGCCAAATGTCACACTAGGGTGACAGCGAACATCAAACCGCTGGTGCCGAGAGCGACCGCTAGGCCGAAGGCATTACGCATCAAGCGTTGCATGTTTTCCTCCTGTTTGTGCATGAGCGAACTCATTTCGCATCTGCGATATAGAAAGATTTTTCCAAAACGCCCGTGATAAAAGGACAAACGCTGTTGCAAGGAATGCAACTCAGATGGGGAACAATGTTCCCTGCTGCATTGCACAATTACGTCTATGCCGCGCGCGGGGCTGGACAGGCGCACATGTCGGCATTATCGGCTCGCCATGAACCACCAGCCAACTGACTCGATCCTCATTGTCGATTTCGGCAGCCAGGTGACCCAGCTGATCGCCCGCCGCGTGCGCGAGGCAGGGGTCTATTCGGAAATCGCACCCTTCGGCAGCGCCGCCGCCGCCTTTGAGCGGATGAAGCCGCGTGGCATCATCCTGTCGGGCTCACCGGCCTCCGTGCTGGAAGACGGTCCGCAGATCCCCGCCGAGATCCTTGAGAGCGGCCTGCCGATGCTGGGCATCTGCTATGGCCAGCAGGCGATGATGCACCAGCTGGGCGGTGAAGTCCTGCTGGGCGATTCCGGCGAGTTCGGCCGTGCCTTCATCGAAATCTCTGACCAGTGCGCGCTGTTCGACGGCCTCTGGAACGAAGGTGAAACCCATCAGGTGTGGATGAGCCACGGCGACAAGGTCACGCAGCTTGCCCCCGGTTTCCGTCCGGTTGCCTCCAGCGCCGGCGCGCCATTCGCGGTCATCGCGAACGACGAGAGGCGCATCTACGCCATGCAGTTTCACCCGGAAGTTGTGCATACGCCCGACGGCGGCAAGCTGCTGAAGAACTTCGTTCGCCACGTCTGCGGTCTTGCCGGAGACTGGACGATGGCCGAGTTCCGCAAGACCAAGATCGACGAGATTCGCAAGCAGGTCGGCAAGGGCCGGGTGATCTGCGGCCTTTCAGGCGGCGTGGATTCCGCCGTCGCTGCCGTGCTGATTCACGAGGCTATTGGCGACCAGTTGACCTGCGTGTTCGTTGACCACGGGCTCATGCGGCTTGGCGAGTCAGAGCAGGTCGTCTCGCTGTTCCGCGGCCACCACAACATCCCTCTGGTTCACGTGGATGCCTCGACCCTGTTCCTGAAGGGACTGGAAGGCGTCACCGACCCGGAAGCCAAGCGCAAGTTCATCGGCAAGACCTTCATCGACGTGTTCGAGGCTGAGGCAACGAAGATCGGCGGCGCTGAATTCCTTGCCCAGGGAACGCTCTATCCCGACGTGATCGAGAGCGTCTCGTTCACGGGCGGCCCTTCGGTGACGATCAAGAGCCATCACAACGTCGGCGGCCTGCCCGAGCGCATGAACATGAAGCTGGTCGAGCCGCTGCGCGAACTGTTCAAGGACGAAGTCCGCGATCTCGGCCGTGAACTTGGCCTGCCTGACATCTTCGTCGGCCGCCACCCGTTCCCCGGCCCCGGCCTTGCCATCCGCATCCCCGGCGAGGTCAGCCGCGAGCGTGCTGACATCCTGCGCAAGGCAGACGCCGTCTATCTTGAGGAAATCCGCAACGCCGGTCTCTACGACGCGATCTGGCAGGCCTTCGCCGTGCTGCTGCCGGTCAAGACGGTGGGCGTGATGGGTGATGGCCGCACCTATGACAACGTCTGTGCGCTGCGCGCCGTCACATCGACCGATGGCATGACCGCCGACATCTATCCCTTCGACGCCGCTTTCCTGTCCCGCGTGGCGACGCGGATCATCAATGAGGTGAAGGGCATCAACCGCGTGGTCTATGACTATACGTCAAAGCCGCCGGGTACGATCGAGTGGGAATAAGCACCTAGCGGCTACCAGGCATTCCCTGCGGCAATAGCCTTTAGCTCGGCGCGGCTGCTCTTGCGGCCCAGCGCCGCATTGCGGTGGGGAAAGCGGCCGAAGCGGGCGATCATTCGGTAATGCGCGCGGGCGAAGTTCAGCACGTTGGCATCGCCAAAGCTGCCGAGGCGGCGCATGCACTCGTCTTGGTCGGCTATTGCCTCGCTATGCATCAGCGGCATGTAGATGAAGTGCCGCGCCTCCTTCGGCAGGCCGCGATCCCAACCCCGGCGCATGATCCCCTTGGCTATTTCAAGCGCCAGCGCGTCATGGGCAAATGCGCGGGCATTGTCGCGGAACAGATTGCGCGGCGCCTGATCGAACAACAACACGGCAGCACGAGCGGTATGCGGATCGCGCAGAAACGAGTTGGCCGGTTGTCCACCCAATGGCTCCAACCAACGCCCGAAACGGCCGCGCATTGCCTCATCCACAACGGAACTGCGCCCGAACCATTGGTCCGGACGCAGTTCATGAAACCAGAAATGCAGGAGGTCCGCCGCCCAGAACCGCCGAGCGGCGGCCATCGTCAGAAGTTGAACTTCACGTTCACGCCATAGGTGCGCGGCGCGGCGTTGCTTTGGACCATGCCGGTTCCGGTCGTGATCTTCTGGGCTGCGTAGTCAGTGTTGCCCAGGTTCCTGCCCCAGAACTCGATACCGAGGTTCGGATTAGGACGATATTCGACCGAGGCGTTGAACAGGTGGTAGCTGTCCTGCTCGGCAATATTGTCAGGCTCGAAGAAATAGCCGTCGTTGTAGGCGTAGAGGCCGGTAATGCGCACTTCGCCATTTTCAGAGACAGGCACAGTATAGGTCGCGCCAAAGGTCGCTGACCATTCGGGCGAGTTCGACACCTTGTTGCCGGAAACGTCGCCAAGGCAGGTAGTGTAGCCGCCCGTCAGAGGGCCGCTGCCTACCACGCCCGGATTCGCCGTGCCGGTGGCGACACAGCGTGTGCGTTCGAGCGGGTTGGCGCTGGAGTTGGCATTCGGATAGACTATCGGAGCCTGAACGGCCGCACCGGGTCCGCCGAACTGGTCGTAGCGCGAATCCAGCCATGTGACACCGCCGAACAGCCGAAGGTTGTCCACGGGGGCAGCCTCGAATTCAAGTTCGACACCGTCCACTTTAACGGTTGCCGCGTTTAGCACGAGCGAGGAGCCGGGGACTGCCAAGGCGGCAGAACGGACCTGATAATCGTCAA
>JBEVKC010000181.1:0-6045 GCA_040509895.1 Novosphingobium sp.
GTCTGGCCGCCCGGTTGCGCCAGAGAGTGTGTCGTATCTTCCGGCAGACGCAAGCGAAAAAAACGGCACGGGCGACAATCGATGCGTCAGATTGCAGCCCGCACGTGCTGTTTTTTCAGCCCATTGTTGCGGCGACGTCACACAGACGGTCAGCGACCCAGTCAGGCTCGGTCAGCATAAGGTCATGGCCGGTGTCGATATCCCACACGCGGCCGCCCGAGCGCTGGTTGAGAAGCTCCATGTCACGGCCCGGCTTGGTGATGGTGCAGATGATGTGGCTTTCGGGAATGGCGCGCATCGCCGCTTCGTTTTGCATCACCAGCTTCTGTTCGAAGCAGGCCCACGGATGCGGGGTAAGACGGGGCTTCATCCATTCGATGATCGCTGGATCGGTCACTCCGTAAAAGCCCAAGGTTTCGGCAGTGTCGGGGAACAGGAACAGTTCCACCCCGTCCACCACGCGCGACAGCTTGCGTGCTTCCCGCGTCATCGGGGCGTGATCGGCAAGGCAATCGCCATTCTGTGGATAGGCGGCGTCCATATAGACGCGGTGGCCGACGCGATCCGTCGCCCGGTCGGCGGCTCCGGTGATGACCATGCCGCCATACGAATGGCCGACAAGGATCGCGTCTTTCAGATCCTCATAATGCAGCAGCTGGACGATATCGTTCACCTGGTAATCAAGGTCGATCTTCGGGCTCATGTTATGGGCGTGCTCTCCCATGCCCGAGAGCGATGGGGCATAGACAATATGGCCTTTCGCCTGCAGCCGCCGTGCCACCGGCTGGTAACACCACCCGCCATGTCCGCCGCCATGAACCAGCACGAAAGTTGCCATTTTCTGCTCCTCTGGAATTTTGTTATCAGTTGATAACTTAGCTGAGCTTGCCACGTGGTCAAGCTTGGGCTTTGGTGATCTTTATGGTTTCCGAAGTTCAGCCAAAGCGTCGCAACGCCACCGCCACGCGGGCCCGTATCTTGCAGGCGGCAGAGCAAGCCTTTGCCGAACTTGGCTATTCTCAGGCGGGCATTCGTGAGATCGCGACGATTGCGCGGACCAGCTCGACCCTGCTGATCCGGTATTTCGGTTCAAAGGCAAAGCTGTTCGAAGCAGCCCTAGCAGAGGCCATGCGGCCGGATTTCATTGGCTCTGTAGAGCGTCAGAACCTGGGTGAGCACCTTGCCGAGATGTTCACCCGGCCCGACGTCGTTATCCGGCCCCCCGCCATGATCGCGCTGGCTGCGGGGGACCCTCAGGCGCGGGAGATCACGGCGCGGGTGACGCAGGAGCTCGCGGTCAAGCCGATGGCTCAGTGGCTGGGTGGCGCCGACGCAGAGGCGCGCGCAGTGCAGATATTCATGCTGTCGACCAGCTTCGTGCTCTATACGCGGCAGGTTCCCGTGATGCCGGTGGAGCGCGGGATCGATCCGGCGATGACCGCATGGTTTGCTCGTACGGTGCAGGACATCGTGGATGGATCCGCCTCCTTATAATTCTAAATACCGAACCATTCGACGACATTTGGAAATAATCTGGACATTGGCGCTGCCGGAAGTCTAGGCTGCCCGCAAATGATTCCCGCAGGGAATGCGCGAGATCGAGGATGCAGGATGGGAAAGCCGCTCGAAGGGATAAAGGTTGTCGAAGTGGCGATGTGGGCTTTCGTGCCCGCTGCTGGCGGCATGCTGTCGGACCTTGGCGCCGATGTCATCAAGATCGAACCGCCAACGGGAGATCCTCTGCGGGGTCTGCAGATCGGCAACCTGCAGGGTGGTGATCGGCACATCGACTACAGCTGGGAAAGCTACAACCGTGGCAAGCGCTCGATCACGCTGGACCTCAAGCAGGAAGCCGGGCGCGATGTGCTGATGAAGCTGCTTGAGGACGCGGACGTATTCCTCACCAACCTTCTGCCCCGCGCGCGCCGGTCGATGAAGATCGATGCCGATGACATCCGTTCGCGCTTTCCAAATATCATCTACGCCACCGGCAGCGGTGTCGGCCAGAACGGTCCGGAGCGGGAGAAGGGCGGCTATGACGCCATCACCTTCTGGGCGCGCGGAGGCATTTCCTCAGCACTCACCGAATGGGACGCGGACCATCCCGTCGGCCCGCCGGGGCCTGCCTTTGGCGATACGCTGTCAGGCTCCATGCTGGCAGGTGGCATCTGCGCCGCGCTGGTGAAGCGGGCGATGACCGGTGAGGCGAGCGAGGTCGACGTGTCGCTGCTCGGTACGGCCATGTGGTCGATGCAGCGCTATATCTGTCAGGCGACGGCGGACAATGTCGACCGCTTTCCCCGGCCGGAACCCGGCAAGCCGCATAACGTGCTGGTCAGCAACTATCGCACCAGCGACGGGCGGTTCCTCGCGCTCTGCATGTTGCAGGCGGACAAGTACTGGGCGCCGTTGTGCGAAGTGGCGGGGCGGCCTGACCTTGCGAGCGATCCGCGCTTTGCCGATGCGAAGGGCCGTCGCGAAAACCTCGACGCCTGTTATGCAGAGCTGACGGCGCTGTTCGGTTCCAAGACGCTGGCCGAATGGCGCCTAATACTGGCGCGGCAGGAAGGCCAGTGGGACGTTGTCCAGAATGTCGGGGACATGAAGGACGACGTGCAGGTGCAGGCCAATGCCTATCTGCAGACGGTCGATTACGGCGATGGCACGACGATCCCGATGGTCAGCGTGCCGCACCAGTTCGACAGGGCAACGATGCCCGCCCGCCGTTCTCCCGAACTGGGCGCGGACAGCGACGCGGTTCTGGAAAGCCTTGGTTACAGCGAGGACGAGATCATCGACCTCAAGGTGCAGGGCGTGGTGTTTTGACTGCAGCGCGAAAGCTCCCGGCGCTTGAGCCGGACACCGCCTTCTTCTGGAAGTCGGGCGAGGACGGCCGTCTGCGCATCCAGCGCTGTACCGACTGCCATACGTGGCAGCACCCGCCCTTTCCGCGATGCACCAGCTGCGGCAGCGAGGCGGTGGCGCCCGAAGTGGTATCGGGCCGGGGCCGCGTTGCCGCCTATACGATCAACTACGAGCCTTGGGTGCCGGGGCTTGAGGTTCCGTTCGTCTTCGCCTCGGTGGAGCTTGAGGAACAGGCGGAACTGTACGTCTTCACCAATATCCTCGCACCTTTTGACAGCGTGCGTATCGGCATGATGGTGACGGTGTTGTTCGAGCAGTACGAGGATGTCTGGCTCCCCATGTTCAGCCCGGAGCGCACCGATGTTTGAGCAGCGGGTTGAACAATACGCCTGCATCACTGGCGCGGCGCAGTCAGAAGTCGGGCGGCCTTCCACCCGTTCTGCATTGCAGCTTACCGCCGATGCCTGCCTTGCCGCCATTGCCGATGCCGGGCTGAAAGTCTCCGATATCGACGGCATCGCCACATATCCCGGCAAGTCGAGCGAAGGCGGCGGCATTGCGCCTGTCGGCACGGCGGAGGCTGCGGCGGTGCTGGGCATCCAGCCGAGCTGGGTGCTGTCCTCGGGCGAGGGGTTCTCACACCTCTCGCCGCTGTTTCATGGCATCATGGCCATTGCGAGCGGACTTGCTCGCCACGTTATCATCTATCGCACGGTTGCGCAGGCGACCGCTCGAGTGGCTTCACGCCAGTCAACGCTCATGTCGGGTCTGCGTGGCTCGCGTGTGGACGGCAACAATGCGTGGACCGTGCCGTTCAACGCCCATTCGCCAATCAACACTTTCGCGCTCTATGCGCAGGCCTATCTCGACAAGTACGGCGCGACTTCGGAGCAATTAGGCGCCATTGCGGTGAATGGCCGCAAGAACGCCGCGCACAATCCGGGCGCCGTGTACCAGAAGCCGTTGACGCTGGAGGATTACCTCGCATCGCGCGTGATCTCCTCGCCGCTGCGGCTTTATGACTGCGACAGCCATATCGACGGGGCGACAGCTATCGTCCTTTCGCATCGCGATGCGGCAAAAGACCTCAAGAACCCGCCGCTGCATATCGAGGCCATCGGCATGTCGATGGGGGGGCTGTGGACCGGCCAGTTCCGCGGCGACTTCACGACGATCGAGGCAGATCGCGCGGGCGACATGCTTTGGAACCGCACGGATATGCGGCCAAAGGATCTCGACTGCGCGCAGATATATGACGGGTTTTCCATTCACGTGCTGCTCTGGATGGAAGCGATGAAGCTGGTGGGCCGGGGCGAGGCAGCGGCCTTCGTTGAAGGCGGGCAGCGTATCGCCATTGACGGTGAATTGCCGCTCAACACGGGCGGCGGGCAACTCTCCGCCGGGCGCTTCCATGGCTATGGGCACAGCTACGAGGCCTGCATCCAGCTGTGGGGCAGGGGTGGTGGAAGGCAAGTGAAGGATGCGAGAACCTGCCTTGTTACCAACGGCGGTTACGGTTTCGGGGCAATGCTTTTGCGCCGGGATTGACCGCCCCGGAACGCCATCCTACATCGCGGCAATTCGAAATATGGAATTGCTCCAATGTCCCAGGGCTCGCCCAGCGCCCAGCGCGTGATCGCCATCCTGAACTTCTTTGCCGATCATCCGGGACAGGCGTTCAGCCTCACGGATCTCGTGCGCTCGCTCCGGCTCAGCCGGGCGACGGCACACGCCTTCCTGACAACGCTGGCCAACGCTGGCTACCTCTATCGCGCCACCGACAAGACCTATGTCCTCGGTCCGGCACTGGCGTCGATCGGGCAGGTGGCGGGTGAGTATTTTTCGCCGCTGCAGGTCGCCCAGCCGGAAATGCGGCGGCTGGCAGACGAATTCGACGTAGTCTGTTCCGCTGTGTTCCGCGACGGCAAGGATATCGTCGTGCGCGAACGGGCGACATCGCGCTCCAACCTTGGATTTACGCTGCCAAGCGGTGGCCGCCTGCCGCTGCGTCCGCCATTTGGCGGCATCTTCTTCGCCGCCGCGCCGCAGACGATCATCGAACAGTGGTTCGAGCGGCTGGACCCGCCGGGCCTGCCAGACCAATGGTCGGTGATGATGCATGGCCTCGCCTTCGTGCGCGAGCATGGATTCCAGTTCACCATCCGCACCATGCGCGAACAGCCGGACGACATGTCTAGCGACTGGCTCTTTGTGGAACAGGTCGAGGATCGGCCTATCTTGTTGGCGACCAGCCTTGATCCGCAGGCGAATTACCGGCTCGCCTCTGTAACTGCGCCGGTGTTCGGTCCGCAGGACAAGGTGGCCTTCGTGTTGGCATTGGTGGGCTTCAACGCCATCTATAGCGGAGTGCAGGTGGCTGCCATCGGCCAGCAGCTTCGTGAAGCGGCTGTGCGAATTTCGGAGTTCCTCGGGGGGCGCCGCCCGGTCTGAAATGGCGATAGGGTCGCTTATCCGGCTGTTCCATAGTATCTTCTCGCCCCGCCGGGGGAGACAGCTTGGCATGGTAAAACCCATCAAGAAGAAGGGCGCACGCTACTACCCGGCCGATTGGCTGTTCAGCGCGGCTGCCAGTCCGGCTGCCCTGAAGGATATCCAGAGCCGCCAGTCCTTCGTTTCGGACAAGAAGCTGAAACTGAAAAAGACGTCCGGCGGCTATGTCACGCTGGGCGGGCGTCAGGTGTTTTTCATCGCCGACCGTCTCTCCGTCCAGCCCGGCACGGAGGAGTGGAAGTTTATCGGGCGGCTGGGCACGCATCTGCAAAGCTCCTTCGACCGGCTCGACGCCGCCGGAAAGAAGGCGCTGGAGCACCTTGATGCCGTGGTCTTTGCAGGGTCGGACAACCCGGCATTTCGCTCATATGCCGACGTGAAACCCAACTGCTATGTCTATGACGTCGCAGAGTTCCGCTACTCGGACGGCAACCTTGTCACGCTGGCGTTTGCGGCGTCGAACATTGTCCACGACGCGAACCACATCCTAATGTTCGATCAAGGGCGCGAACATACCGGCCTTGCGGCAGAGCGCGAGTGCTGGGGCTTGCAGATCGCCAATGCGGCAGCGTTGGGGCTGGCCGAATTCGAGGTGGATTATCTAAAAGGTTTGATCGACGTTCCGCCGCCCCATGTCCTTGCCCGGATGGAGCAGCATCCTCACGCCTT
>JBEVKC010000182.1:0-12107 GCA_040509895.1 Novosphingobium sp.
CAAGGGGCCGTGGACAGGCGCTCCACGCGAGACGATGGCTTGCTGATGGCTGACCTGCGCCAACAGGGCATCGTCACCAAGGCTCGCACCCTCAAGTCAGGAACGAAGGTCGGCGGCATTCCATTCACGCGCGGTGGACTTGCTCACTTGCTCCGCAACCGGTTCTACCTCGGGGAGGTCTTATTCAAGGGCGAGGTGTTGGCTGGGGAGCAAGGCGCCATTGTCGAGCGGGACCTGTTCGATGCCGTCCAGGCCAAGCTAACCGAGCAGGCGAACAATCATAAAGCCACGAGGATGAAGTCCGCAGCCTTATTGGCTGGACGGATCTTCGATGACCGCGGCAACCGCATGACGCCGAGCCATGTCCGCAAACGAGGCATCAAGTACCGTTACTACCTGTCTGCCGCGCTGCTCCAGGGTCAGCCTGAACGGGCCGGAACGGTCAGTCGAATCCCGGCAGCCGAGATCGAGGGCGTGGTCCTACGATCTGTTCGAGACCACCTCAATCCATCCGCGGGGATTGAGGACGCGGTCATCATCAAGACCTACGTTACGAGGGTTGAGGTCCATTCGGATCGGTTGGTGATCGGGCTGACCAAAGAGAAGGACATTCGTTCCAAACCGTCGCGGAGCCGCAAGGTGCTGAAGGTGCCATGGCGCAAGTCGCCATCCAGACGACGCCGCGAGATACTTCTGCCCGCATCCGAGCCACCGCAAGATGCCCGCCCAATGCGTTCCGAGAACCGCGCTCTCCTGATCGCATCGATCGCACGCGGGCGCCGCTGGCTCAATGAGCTCGTCACAGAAGCGACCACAAATACCGAAAGCATTGCGACCCGGGAACGCTTCAGCGTTCGCAAGATCAACATGACAATCTCGCTCGCCTTCCTCGCGCCCGACCTCGTCAAGGCCGCGATCGAAGGACGACTTCCGCACGGCATGGGAGTAGTTCGGCTCGCCGACCTGCCCGCCGAATGGTCTCGCCAGCGCCAGATGCTCGGACTTCCGCCATTCGAACCGAGCCTCTGCTGACGGCGGTCTCCGGTTGCCGGGCAACCGGATTTCCAGGGCCAGAGACAGAAGCGCCAAATCACCACTCGCACCACGGGTCGGCGGTCTCAGAGACAGGCGGGTCGTACAAAACCCCGCCAAGTGCGGGCCTTTGCGACCACCCACGGGAAATCTCCGCAAACGGTGAACTGCGTGGTGGCGGATGCAGTCGTGATCGAACCTGTCTCATCATCGTCGATTTTCCCTGATAACCCCCAAAATACAGGGTATTCGGCAGAAAATGGCGCGATTCTTGAAATGCGCATCACCAATCAAGCAGGGCTTTCAATGAGATACGCAGTCGCTTCCCTACTCGAACTAGCAGGGATGTTTTGCAAGCTGGCAGGGAATTATCAGGGATCGAATTTCGACGATCGTGACGATCAATATCAGGGCGCGAGCAGGGAATGTCGCGAGATGGGTGTTCCGCCCGTCAGTTCGGTGACCGATAAAGCTGGTCGCGAGGCTGCTCATGCTCGGCCCAGGAAGAGGGATCGCGGTGTGAGCGCCCGGAGAGATGATGGGGGACAAGGCGCCAGGGGCAAACGCCCCCATAACTCGTATTCCTGGTAGCAGCCATGGTGGACCGGGTTGTTGATCTGGAATGGCTCATAGGCCTCGCGCAAAACGGCGACGGCCAGTTGCTTGCCGATGTCATGCGCCGGACAATGCGAGGGAGGCCTCTTCCTCCCGCGTTGTTCGATTTTGTCGTCAAACTGGTTGGTGGCCAGATCCGACCGACGCCGCGAAAGCGAACTGTTGTCTGGGCGAGCGAGCGTTGGTGGCGAGAGCAGCGCGTTGCCGTTGATGTCGAGATCGGGATGAGCCGCCAGGGTAAGCAGCGCGACAATACCTGCGAACGGAGCTCACTTGGGAAGCATGCGAATTCTGGGGCACTGATCCGAACGCGGTGTCGCGCTTCCTCAAGCACAATCCCAATCCCAAGCCGCGCCGTCGGCTCAAGTCCGCGCCCCGACGCAGATAACAGCTAAGCTCCGCAAACCCCCGCGCGTTTAGCGGACCTTACGGCGCCGCGACGTGCTTCTGTGTCCTGCGTTCACATCGACGCGGAGCCAGGACAGACAGACGAAACCCTCACCATCGCCCAGTTCTGCGCGGCAGAAAAAATCTGCCGCAGCACGTTTTACAAGCTTTGCGAAGGGGGCAATGCGCGTGTTCCAGCGATCGGAGAAACCTATGTCTTCCACTTACAAGGTCGTACCTATCCCTGTCCATCAGATCGTAGAAACGGTTGCAGATCGCCTGCATGGCTTCATGGCCGCTCAGACGGTAGAACGGGGTATCGGGATTGCGGATAGCTTCAGCGGTAGTAGCCAATGGGATGCTCCGGGATTTGCCTGAGCCTTGCAGGTATCACCGCGATGCGGGCCCTTCCTTGATCGGCGTCAATCGCGGATCATCGCGCGCAGAGTTTCGATCCTGTCCGCCTCGTGCGCGGGTTTGTCACTGCGGATGCGGTTGATGCGCGGGAAGCGCATGGCAAGACCCGACTTGTGGCGCTTGCTCTCATGCACTGAATCGAACGCCACTTCGAAGACCAGGCTTTTGTCGGTTTCGCGCACGGGGCCGAACTTGCCGACGGTGTGGTTGCGGACATAGCGGTCCAGCCATTTCAGCTCCTCGTCCGTGAAGCCGAAGTAGGCCTTGCCGACTGGCAGCAGTTCGGCGCCGGTGTCCGGGTCGCCATTCCAGCAGCCGAAGGTGTAGTCGGAATAATAGGAGGACCGCTTGCCCGATCCGCGCTGCGCGTACATCAACACGCAGTCAACCAGCAGCGGGTCGCGCTTCCACTTGTACCACAGGCCGGTGCGGCGCCCGGCGACATAAGGGCTGTCACGGCGCTTTAGCATCACGCCCTCGATGGCGTCATCGCGCGCGCGTTCGCGGATGATGGCGAGTTCATCGAGGCTGCTGGCGGGGACAATCTGGCTGAGATCGAACCGCTCTGGATCGAGCCTCGGAATGAAGCGTTCCAGCAATTCGCGGCGCTGTTCCCATGCATGCTCGCGCAGGTCCTCTCCTTCAATGATCAGAGCGTCGTATAGGCGGACGAAGGCCGGAGACGCGGCGAGCATTGCCTTGGACACGGTCTTGCGCCCAAGCCGTTGCTGCAGCGCGTTGAAGCTGGCGGCTCCCCCTTGTTCCCCGCCCTGGTGGGTGCCTCTTACGAGCAATTCGCCGTCGAGCACTGCCGGGATGTAGAGGGCAGATGCGATCTCGGGAAAAGTGCCTGAAATGTCATCACCGGAACGCGAATAGACCCGCGTTTCACCGCCAGCGTGCACGATCTGGACGCGGATGCCGTCCCATTTCCACTCCGCCGCATAGTCGGCCATGTCGACCACCGTGGCGTCAAGCGGATGAGCGAGCATGAAGGGCCGGAACAGCGGCAGGTCCTCGCCCGAGGGAGGCTCTGCCCCGTGCGCGGCCCAATTGAACAGTGGCTGATAGGGCGCGGTCTGGCCGTGCCAATACTCCTCCACCTCGTCGACCGAGACACCAAAGGCCTGGGCGAAGGCCAGCTTTGCCAATCGCGCGGATATGCCGATGCGCATTGCCCCGGTGGCCAGCTTGAGCAGGGCGTAGCGGCCGTTGGCGTCAAGCCGGTCGAGCAGTTCGGGCAGCTCGTGCATGACGGTCGCGCGGGTCATGCCAGCGAGGGCGTCGACAGCCTCTGATACGCTCGGCACGGGCGCTGTAGTCGCGATCGGTTCCGGCCAAAGCAGGCTGGCAGTTTCGGCGGTATCGCCGACATAGTCCCGTGACAGGGCGAACAGCATAGAATCCACACGGTCGTTCAGCAGGTTGCGGATTGTCGATGCCTTGACCGCCGGGAAGTCCAGCCCGTCGGTCAGCGCCGCCAGGGCCCAGCCTCGATCCGGATCGGGCGTGCGTCGCAAGTAGTCAGCGATCAACGCCAGCTTGTTGTTGCGCGAACGCGTATAGACGAGGGCGTCGAGCAGGGCGGCAAAGGCCTCCACGCTCAGTCGTCCTCATCTTCATAGCCAGCCAACGCCAAAGCCCGTGCGCGGCGCTGGTTGAGTTCGCACCAGCGCAGTAGGGCTTCCTCACGGCCATGGGTGATCCAGGTCTCAGCCGGGTCCACTTCGCTGATGGTTGACGTCAGCTCCTCCCAGTCCGCGTGGTCGGAGATGATGAGCGGCAGTTCGACATTGCGCTGCCGTGCGCGCTGGCGAACGCGCATCCATCCGGATGCCATCGCTGTGATCGGATCGGGCAGGCGGCGGGTCCAGCGGTCGTTGAGCGCGGATGGCGGACAGACCACGATATGACCTGCAAGGTCGGCCTTGGGTGAGTCCGCGACAAGGCGCAGGTCGCCAAGGTCAATGCCGTATTCCTCATAGAGACGGCACATTCGCTCCATCGCGCCGTGGAGGTATATTGGCTGGGTGTGCCCCGCGAGCCGCAGTTCGGCAATAAGCCGCTGCGCCTTGCCCAATGCATAGGCTCCAACAAGGACGCAGCGTTCCGGCTGGGCTGTCAATGCGCCCAGCAGGCGGGCGATTTCTTCCTCAATCGGCGGGTGGTGGAATACGGGAAGGCCGAAAGTCGCCTCTGTCACCAGCACGTCGCAGGGGATGGGGACGAAGGCGGGGCAGGTGGGATCGAGGCGACGTTTGTAGTCCCCGGTGACGACGATGCGCTCTCCGGCATGTTCGAGCAGGATTTGCGCCGATCCCAAAACGTGCCCGGCGGGAAAGAAGGTGGCGGTGACGCCACCCGCGAGTTCCACCGTCTCGCCGTAGGTGGCGGGCACGCCGCCTTCCTCAACCCCATAGCGCAGCCGCATGATCGAAAGTGTCGGTGCGGTGGCCATGGTCCGCTGATGCCCGCCGCGCGCGTGATCGGAATGTCCGTGGGTGATGAGCGCCCGTTCTACCGGGCGTACCGGATCAATCCAGCAGCCCGCAGGCGTTATGCGGATGCCGTTGGGTTCAGCCCTGATCCATGAGAAATCGGCGGCCATCTCCCTGCTCATAATGGCCGGGAGAGGCCGCCGGTTCCATAGGCTTACTCAGCCCCGTCTTCGCTGCTGGTCTCCGGAGCAGCCTTCTTGGCTTTGGCCGCCTTCTTGACCAGCTTTGGCGGTGCCGGGGTCAGTTCGAACGACAGTGCATCATCCTTCACCGAGACATGCACTTCGCCGCCATGCGCCAGCTTGCCGAACAGCAGCTCTTCGGCGAGCGGCTGCTTGACCTTTTCCTGGATCAGGCGGGCCATCGGCCTGGCGCCATAGAGCTTGTCATAGCCGCGATGACCCAGCCAGACGCGTGCGTCGGAGTCGAACTGGATGTGGACGTTTTGCTCAGCCAGCTGGAGTTCCAGCTGCAGGATGAACTTGTCCACGACCCGACTGATGACTTCGGTCGGCAGGTAGGCAAAGGGCACGATAGCGTCGAGACGGTTGCGGAATTCAGGCGTGAAGAGGTTCTTCACGGCTTCGTCGCCCGCATCCTCCTTGGAGACGTCACCGAAACCGATGCCTTGGCGCGCCATGTCGGATGCGCCGGCATTGGTCGTCATGATCAGCACGACATTGCGGAAGTCCACCGTCTTGCCGTGGTGATCGGTCAGTCGGCCATGGTCCATGACCTGCAACAGGATGTTGAACAGGTCCGGGTGAGCCTTCTCAATTTCGTCGAGCAGCAGGACGCAATGCGGCTGCTGGTCGACAGCATCGGTGAGCAGACCGCCCTGGTCGAAACCGACATATCCCGGAGGCGCACCGATCAGGCGGCTGACCGAGTGGCGTTCCATGTATTCCGACATGTCGAAGCGCTGCAGCGGGATGCCCATGATAGAGGCAAGCTGGCGGGCGACTTCGGTCTTGCCGACGCCGGTCGGGCCGGAGAACAGGAAGCTGCCGATGGGCTTGTCCGGATCGCGCAGGCCCGCGCGGGACAGCTTCATCGCGGTGGAGAGCACCTCGATGGCCTTGTCCTGACCGAAGACAACACGCTTCAGGTCGCGGCCAAGGTGTTCCAGCACCTTCTTGTCGTCGGACGACACCGACTTGGGCGGGATGCGCGCCATCGTGGCGATCACCTGCTCGATCTCACGCGCAGTGATGGTCTTCTTCCGCTTGGAAGGCGGAACCAGCATCTGCATTGCGCCAACCTCATCGATGACGTCAATCGCCTTGTCGGGCAGCTTGCGGTCATTGATGTATCGGGCCGACAGCTCAACCGCGGTCTTGATCGCGTCGGGCGTGTACTTGACCTTGTGGTGGTCCTCGAAGGCGGTCCGCAGGCCCTTCAGAATCTTGATCGTGTCTTCGATGGTCGGTTCGTTGACGTCAATCTTCTGGAACCGGCGCAGCAGTGCGCGGTCCTTTTCGAAGTGGTTGCGGAATTCCTTGTAAGTGGTGGAGCCGATGCAGCGGATCGTGCCGCTGGACAGAGCGGGCTTCAACAGGTTGGACGCGTCCATCGCGCCGCCGCTGGTGGCACCAGCGCCGATCACCGTGTGGATCTCGTCGATGAAGAGAACCGCCTCGGGCATCTTTTCCAGCTCGGCGACGACCTGCTTCAGCCGCTCCTCAAAGTCGCCGCGATAGCGGGTGCCCGCGAGCAGCGAGCCCATGTCGAGCGAATAGATCACTGCGTCAGCCAAAACTTCGGGAACATCACCCTCGACGATCTTTCGGGCAAGACCTTCGGCGATGGCCGTCTTGCCGACGCCGGGGTCGCCCACATAGAGCGGGTTGTTCTTCGAACGGCGGCAGAGGATCTGGATTGTGCGATCGACTTCAGGGCCGCGGCCGATCAGTGGATCGACCTTACCGGCCAGCGCCTTCTCGTTGAGATTGACGGTGAACTGGTCGAGTGCAGAATCCTTCTTCTGCGCCTTTTCGGCCTTTTCTTCCTGCTGCGGGGTTTCGGCTTCGGCGCCCTTCGGTGTGCGGTCCTCAACCCGGCGACCGCCCTTGCCGATGCCGTGGCTGATGTAGCTGACGGCATCGAGACGGCTCATGTCCTGCTGCTGCAGGAAATAGACGGCGTAGGAGTCGCGTTCCGAAAACAGCGCCACCAGCACGTTGGCGCCGGTGACCGTGTCCTTGCCCGAGGACTGGACATGGAGGATGGCGCGCTGAATCACGCGCTGGAAGCCTGCGGTCGGCGCCGGGTCTCCCTTGTCCTGCGTCTTGAGCGACTGGTACTCCTGGTCAAGGTATTGGCGGACGACGTCACCAAGGTCCGAGAGGTCCACTCCGCAGGCCTGCATGACCTGTGCCGCATCTGGATCGTCAATCAATGCCAGCAGCAGGTGCTCCAGCGTCGCGTACTCATGGGTGCGCTCGGAAGCATGGGCGAGAGCCGCATGGAGCGTCTTTTCAAGGTTTTGTGCGAAACTGGGCATTCAGTGGTCTTTCGCTGGCGGGAGGGGCTTCTCCGGATAGAGAAGGTATGAACAAGGTATGTGAATGCAACCTATATGGGGCCTGCCCGAAAACAATCGAGGGGAGGCTGAGAAGTTCATGAACTTCGAGGCCTGAAAAGGGCATCGGCGGCCGACATATGGGCCTCGGCCTTGTCGCGGTGGGCCTTCACGCGGGCGATTTCTGCTTCCAGAAGCTGGATGCGCGCGTCCAGCTCCTCTCGAGAATAGCTGTCCAGGCTTTCCTTCGAAAGGGTGCCGGCGGCGTCAGTGCGCGATCGAGGGCGATCGTCGTCTTCCATCAGGTGTCGAGCATCGGACGCTGCGCGCTTGCTGTCAACTGGCGCGAAAGCTACGACTGGGGATGCGTGTTTTTGACGCAACAGGGGGATCGCGGATGGCGGATTTTCTGCCCGGTACAATGACAGCGGTGGGCTTTGACACGCCGGGGGGGCCGGAGGTGCTGCGGCCAGAGACCATCCCGGTTCCGCGGCCGGGTGCAGGAGAGGTTCTGCTGCGCGTCGCTTATGCCGGGGTGAACCGGCCGGACGTCGCCCAAAGGCAGGGTTCCTATCCGCCGCCGCCGGGCGCTTCGCCCATCCCGGGGCTGGAAATTTCCGGTCAGGTTGTCGCCATGGGGGATGGGGTGCTCTCACCCTTTATTGGCCAGCAGGTCTGCGCGCTGGTTTCTGGCGGGGGTTATGCTGAATATTGCCTTGCCAAAGCCGACCACTGCCTGCCCGTGCCCGAAGGGCTGACGCTGGCAGAAGCAGCCGCATTGCCCGAAACCCTGCTCACCGTGTGGCACAATGTGTTCGAGCGAGGCTGGGCGCGCGATGGCGAGACGATACTCGTCCACGGGGGCACCAGCGGGATCGGCACCATGGCCATCGCACTGGGCAGGTTGTTCGACCTCAAGGTGATCGTCACTTGCGGCAGCCCTGAAAAGTGCGCGCGCGCGCTGGAACTCGGTGCGGACCATGCCATCGACTACAAGGCCACCGATTTCACCGAGGAGGTCAGGCGCATCACCGATGGGCGGGGGGTCAACCTCGTGCTTGACATGGTTTCTGGCGACTATGTTGCCCGCAATCTCAAATGCCTTGCCGAGGATGGTCGGCACGTAACCATCGCGGTGCAGGGCGGGGCAAAGGCCGACATCAACATGGCCGTCGTCATGATGCGGCGCTACACTCTCACCGGATCGACGTTGCGGCCCCGCTCGGCTGAGTTCAAGGCGCTTCTGACGCAAGAGATAGCCGTAAACGTCTGGCCCATTGTCGAGGCGGGAGAGCTTCGTCCCGTGATGGATCGTACCTTCCGGCTGGACGAAGCTGCGGCGGCCCACGCCTATATGGAATCGGGCGCGCATGTCGGGAAAATCGTGCTGGAGGTGGGATTATGGAAAGGCTGACACTTCACGAGGATCCCCGCAGCGGCAATTGCTACAAGATCCGTCTGACCGCTGCGTTGCTGGGCCTGCCGCTCGAGCGGCGCATTTACGACATCATGAAGGGTGAGACGCGCACGCCGGACTTCATTGCAAACGTCAATGCCAACGGGCGCATCCCGGTCCTGCAGATCGGAAACCGTTTCCTGCCGGAAAGCAATGCAGCCTGCTGGTACCTGGCAGAGGACAGTTCCCTGGTGCCTGATGGCCGATTTGATAGCGCGGATTGCCTGCGCTGGCTGTTCTGGGAACAGTACAACCACGAACCGAACGTCGCCACGCTGCGCTTCTGGTTCCAATTTGTCGGTGAGCGCAATCTTTCCGAAATCCAGCGCACACAGGTTCCGCTAAAGCGCGTCGGCGGCGAGGCTGCGCTGGCGCTGATGGACGAGCACCTGTCGAAGCAGGAATGGCTGGCGACCGGGAAGGCAACCGTGGCTGACGTCGCGCTGTTTGCCTATACCCATGTCTGCGAAGGCGGAGGCTTTTGCCTGGACAACTATCCGGCAATTTGCGCCTGGCTGCGGCGGGTTGAATCTCTGCCGGGCTTCGTGCCCATGGAAGACTAGTACCCGCTGTGCGTAGAGGCACCGCCGGTATCATCCATTGGCGCTGATGCCGCTTCGATCTGCTTTTCTTCGCGCCATTCGTCCTGCCGCTGCGCGACGTCATCTGCGCGGGTAGCCAGTTCAGGATCGTCCATTGGTGCCGCCGAAGCCGGATCTGGCGCCCGCGTTTCGCTCGGGCCATCACCGTCACCGAAAGCCATCAGCGCGGCCAGCAGCTTTTCCGGGTGATTTTTCAGGTCCAGCGCTTGCTGCAGGTAGAGTGGGTTGGTGGCGATTGCGATGCCCGCCAACTGGGCAGAGAAGCTGGTTCCGCTTAAGGGGCTGTGCGATTCGAGCGCGCGACCCGAACTTTCCATATCCTTCTTCATCAGCCGTTCGACCTTGGCTTCGCTCAGGTATTTGCGCTGGCCTTCGATGGTTGCCTTGGTTGGCGGAACGTCCGCAGTCGCATGGATCACGGTCGCCTCACCGCCTCGAACGGATTCAAAGCGGAGGCGGATGGTCGATTCGGTGCTCCCGCTGCCGGGAATGGTAAACAGCAGTTCGTTGTCGGCGGGGCGTGTGCGTTTGAAGCCCAGGTCAGGGAATAACGCCCGCGCCTCATCGATGTTGGCGGCAAGGTACGGCGACATGACGGCCGCCATCGGGCGCTTTACCTCCACGGAAAAGTCCTCGCTCTCACCGCAGCCTGACAGCACCATCATGGCCGGGACAATCGCCAGCAATTTCCGCATTGCATACCTCTTTGGACGGTTTCAGGCTGCGCGGATAAGTGGAAAAGCTTAAGCTTTCGTGCCCGCCCTTGCCCCGGCGGCTGATTCGGCCTACATCGGCCCGTGAAGCGGCCGCTCCGGGAAGGGGCGGCCCTTATTGTTTTCAGATTACGTACGGCGGAGAAGTACCGTGACCCAGCCCACCCCGTTGATGCCGCATGCGACGGCGTCGTGGCTCGTCGATACCACTGCGCTGAGCTTTGAGCAGATCGCCGAATTCTGCGGACTGCATATTCTTGAAGTTCAGGCGATGGCCGATGATCTGGCCTCCAGCAAATATACCGGCCGCGATCCCGTGCGCTCGGGCGAACTTACGATGGCCGAAATTGAAAAGGGCCAGGCCGATCCTGAATACCGGCTGCGGATGTTCAAGGCGCCCGTAACCGTCAATCGCACCAAGGGGCCGCGCTATACGCCTGTGTCAAAGCGGCAGGACAAGCCGGACGGCATCGCCTGGATCCTGCGCCACCACCCGGAAATCTCCGATGCGCAGATTGGCAAGCTGATCGGCACGACGCGCAACACCATCGCCGCGATCCGTGATCGCACGCACTGGAACATCAGCAACATCCAGCCAAAGGATCCTGTGACCCTGGGCTTGTGCTCGCAGCGCGAACTTGACGCCATCGTTGCTCGCGCTGCCAAGAAGGCCGGGCTTGTCGATGACGGACTGGACGATGAACGCCTGGGCGACGATCGCGAGGCGCTGATCGAAGAACTGCGTGCCGAGCGTGACGCTGCTGCCAAGGTCGCCAACGAAGCGGCGCAAGAGGCCGAAGTTCAGGCGTGGCTTGAAGCAAAGCGAGCGGCTGAGGCGGCAGAGACCAACGGCGAGGCCTGAGTTTTCCCCGTGCTACACGGGTAGTTGCCCTTTCTCTCGGGAAAGGGCATCATAACTTACATGGATGTAAGTAAAGCCGAGGATATCTGGCGCCACTCCTACGCCCATCCGGGCGTCTGGGAGCAGGCATTTCCCCCGTTGGCGATGACCGACCTGTTCATCGCAAGCACTGAGGCCCATCCCGCGGCGCCCTTGGTGGACTTCTACGGACGCACATACAGCTACGCTACGATGTTGGCGCAGGCGCGCGCTTTTGCCGCTGGGTTGCAAGAGATGGGCATCGGCCGGGGCGACCGGGTAGGCCTGTTCCTGCCAAACGTGCCGATCTACATTCCCGCCTGCTTTGGCGCGATGCTGGCGGGCGCGACAGTAGTCAATTTCTCACCGCTTTATATTGCTGCTGAACTGGAAGCGCAGGTCCAGGATTCGGGCACACGCCTGATGGTGACGCTGGACGTGCCGGCACTGTTGCCCACCGCACTCTCGGTGTTGCGTGACTCTTCGCTGGAGCGGCTGGTCGTGGGGCGGCTGCCCGACATGTTGCCCCGCCTGATGGGCCTGGGCATGCGCCTGTTCAAGCGCGGTGACCTCACGCCCGTGCCCAAGGCCGCGAACATTGTCGAATGGCGCGACATGCTTTCGCGCAACAATCCGCAGCCCGTCAACATCGATCCGGAGCGTGACCTCGCCCTGATCCAATATACTGGCGGCACGACCGGGCGACCCAAGGGTGCGATGCTGACGCACCAGAATCTTTCGGCCAATGCCCGGCAGATTCAGCTGGTCGACCCGCGCCAGAACGATCGTGACGTCATCGTCGGCGTGCTGCCGTTCTTCCATGTGTTCGCCAATGCCTGCGTACTCAACCGCACGATCCAGAACGGCGGCTGCATTGCCATGCTGCCCCGCTTCGACGCTGCGCAGTGCCTGAAGACAATTGAGCGGGTGAAGGCTACCGCGATGCCCGGCGTCCCGACGATGTACCAGGCCCTGCTTGACCATCC
>JBEVKC010000183.1:0-18970 GCA_040509895.1 Novosphingobium sp.
AGCAATAAAATCTGCCGCAACTTGCTCTGTATCGGGACTCATGGGCGTACGCTGCCAGATTTTTGGCACTCCCGCTATGGCAGCAAATAGGAGCGCATGGGCGAACTGGTAATGGCTGCTTTGTTGGCGTGTCCGGAACGGCAGCAATTATCCGCAAGTTCGCAAAAGCGGCCATGTCCGCTTTCAGGGCTTTGACTGAGAACGCTCTACGGCAGAAATGTTGGGGGGGAAGCGGACTCTCTGTTCTTGCGCCAACCGGACGCTTAGCCGCCATTCCAATGGTGTAGCATGTCGGCGGCAGCACGCTGCACCCGCAACCAGATGTCATCGGGCATCGAGTTTTGCCAGACGCCTCCAAGCGTCCATGCCATGCGACGATCGAGCCGGGCCTCTGCCTCCACAATGTCGATGAACTGGGGGCCTTGGACCCCAAGGAGGTCCTCAAGCGGGCCTGCAGCCAAACGTCCCACAACGCGTTGCGCATCCGGATTTTTGCCTAAGATAAGGTCGTCTTCAGCATAGCCGCGAACAACTTTCTTGATGACGTCCCACGCTAGCGTCGGGTCATCCTCGACTAAATCATAGATAACCCAACCACGAGCAAATACCTCGTCAGGGGCATCATCGGGGTCGAAAAGTGCGTAAGCAATAAAATCTGCCGCAACTTGCTCTGTATCGGGACTCATGGGCGTACGCTGCCAGATTTTTGGCACTCCCCCTATGGCAGCAAATAGGAGCGCATGGGCGAACTGGTAATGGCTGCTTTGTTGGCGGGTCCGGACAGGCACCTTTCAGACTGAAAACCTCGATAGCCGACCCTGAAAGGCGCGTTGACAACTTTCCTACATCGCCATGATTTGCCACCGTCTGGTCATGCTGGCGGTCCTTGGCGCAAATTCACTCACGGCGGCCCCTACGCGACAAGTTTGTAAAGTTTGCATCCTTGACGTGAGCCACTGTGTATCGCATCAGCGCACATCGCGGAGGCTCAATCGACCGCCGCACCGGGGAGGGAATTGCGTGCGGACAGGTTTTCTGCGGGGCTTTGCAGTGCTGGCAGGCGCGGCGCTGATGCTGGCGGGCTGCAACAAGCCAGCCCAGACCATTGAAGAAGCGATGGTCGCGAACCCCGACGAGTGGGCAAGCTGGGGCCGCACCGGCCACGAGACCCATTTCTCCCCGTTGGACGAGATCGACGCGGGCAACGTCGCCGACCTGAAGCTCGCCTGGCACTATGACCTTGAGCCGGGCTACACCCCGACCACGCCGCTGATGGCAGAGGGCAAGGTTTTCCTCACCACCGGCCACTCGCACATCCGCGCGCTCGACGCCGTTACCGGCCAGCAGATCTGGGAATACGACGGCGGCACCCGTGCCCGCGCCACGTCCCCGATGGACCTGAGCTGGGGCAACAAGGGCATCGCCTATGATGCGGGCCGCGTGTTCCTTGGCACCAGCGATGGCTATGTCATCGCGCTCGACGCCAAGGACGGCAAGGAAGTGTGGAAGGCGCAGGACTTCGGCCCGGATGAGCCGCGCACGATGAACGGCGCGCCACGCGTCTTTGCCGGCAAGGTCATCATTGGCCACGGCGGCGCCGACATCACGCCGCTGCAGGGTTATGTTTCTGCCTATGATACCAAGACCGGCAAGCTGGCATGGCGCTTCTACACCGTGCCCGGCGGCGATCCCAATGCACCTCCGGTGACCAAGGCCGACAAGATCATGCGGCCGACATGGCCAAGCGGCTGGACCAACCCCGACGGCTCGCGCCGCGGCGGCGGCGGCACGGCCTGGAACGCGTTCAGCTATGACCCCGAACTGAACCTCATTTACCTCGGCGTCGGTAACGGCTTCCCCTACAATCAGGACAAGCGCAGCCCTGGCGGCGGCGACAACCTGTTCCTCGCCTCCATCGTCGCCGTGAATGCGACCACGGGCGAATATGTCTGGCACTATCAGGTTTGCCCCGCCGAACAGTGGGACTGCACCGCCACCGCCGACATGACTCTGGCCGAGCTGGAAATCGACGGTAAGCCGCGCAAGGTGCTGATGCAGGCCCCGAAGAACGGATTCTTCTATGTGATCGACCGCAAGACGGGCGAGTTCATCTCCGCCGAGAAGATCGCCAAGGTGACCTGGGCAGAGAAGATCGATCCCAAGACCGGCCGCCCGGTGATGAACCCCGGAATGCGCTATCAGGGCAAGCCCGGCCTGTTCGAATTGTGGCCCGGACCGACCGGCGCGCACTCGTGGCAGCCGCAGGCGTTCAGCCCGCAGACCGGCCTCGTCTACATCCCCGTGATCGAACAGGGGGCAGTGATCGGCGACGTCGCGCCAGATGCCGAGGGCATGATGGCCAACATGGGCGTCACGCTGATCCCCGAGGCGAGCCTGAAGGGCGGCGCACATGCCTTCCTGCGCGCATGGAACCCGGTGACGCAGAAGCTGGCGTGGGAAAAGGAACTTCCCGGCTCGTGGCCTGCGGGCGTCATGACCAGTGCGGGCGGTCTTGTCTTCCAGGGCCGCATGGACGGCAAGCTGGTCGCCTATGATGCCAAGAACGGCGCAGAACTGTGGTCGTTCGACGCGCAGGCACCGATCGTAGGCGCGCCGATCACCTATCGGATGAACGGCAAGCAGTACGTCTCAGTCATCACTGGCCCCGGCGGGCAGGGCGCCGGCATGCAGACGCTGGGCAATCAGAATTTGAACACCGACTACCGCCTGCCGCGCCGCGTGCTGACCTTCGCGCTGGACGGCAAGGACAGCCTGCCCAAGCTCGACTGGACTCCTCCGACACCACCTGCGGACCCGGACTTCAAACCCGACGCGGCGCGGGCCACGGCAGGCGCGATGCTGTTCGGCACGAAGGCCTGCATGGTCTGCCATGGCTGGAACGCGGTAGCATCGGGCGCGGCGCCTGATCTGCGCACCTCGCCTATGATCACTGATCCCGTTGCCTTCCGCGAAGTCGTGAAGAACGGCGGCTTGCAGATGAACGGCATGCCTGCATTCCGCGACATCAGCGACAGCGATCTTGAGACAATCCGCTACTACCTGCGCAACCGCGCCAGCACCTACAACGCAGAGCGTGCGGCAAGGCTGGCGGCGCTGCAGGCCGCGGGCGGGTCCAACGCGAAGGCGGCGGACTTTGCGGGCAAGTGGAACGTCGTCATCCAGTCGCCAGTGGGTGAAAACAAGGCCGTCATGGAACTGACCGCCAATGGCGACAAGCTGACCGGCAAGGTCTCTGCCGAGCAGGGAACGGTGGACGTTTCGGGCAAGGTCGAGAACGGACGCGCGAAGTTTGCGGGCAAGGCCTCCATGCCGATGCCCATCACCATCAGCTACGACCTTGCGCTGAAGGACGGCAAGCTGGTCGGAGAGAATTCCAACGGGCCATTCGGGACCTTCCCGATCTCGGGCACTAAAGCGAAATAACGGGAGGGGGCGCGGGACCGGACGCATAACGTCCGGCCCGCACCTTTCGCGCTGCTGCACCTTGAAGATTGGCCATTCATCCGCATGTTCCTTCAAGGAAAATGCGGCTGAAGGAGAGGCCCGATGCTTGTCGGCACCGTGCGCGAGGTCAAGAACCACGAATACCGCGTCGGCCTTACGCCAGAGAGCGTGCGGGAACTGGTCGCCGCCGGAAATGAGGTCTGGGTAGAAACCGGAGCTGGCCTTGGCATCGGCGCTTCGGACAGGGATTACGAGGCGGCAGGCGGCGTCATCAAGCCCACCGCAGCCGAAGTTTTCGCCGCCTGCGAGATGGTCGTGAAGGTCAAGGAACCTCAGCCCGCCGAACGAGCGATGCTGCGCGAGGGGCAGATTCTGTACACCTACCTCCACCTCGCGCCGGACCTGGAACAGACGGCGGACCTGATCAAGTCGGGCGTTACGGCAATCGCCTATGAAACCGTGACAGGCCCCGGCAACAGCCTGCCGCTGCTGAAACCGATGAGCCAGGTCGCCGGGCGCATGTCGATCCAGGCAGGCGCGACCGCGTTGGAAAAAGCCCATGGCGGGCGCGGCGTGCTGCTGGGGGGCGTTCCGGGGGTGCTGCCCGCCCGCGTCATGGTGATCGGCGGCGGTGTTGTCGGATTCAACGCGGCGCAGATGGCGGTTGGACTTGGCGCCGACGTGACCATCCTGGATCGCGACCCCGAAGTGCTGGAGCGGCTGGGCATCCATTTCGAAAGCCGGGCCAAGACGCGCTTCTCCAATCGCTCCAACATCATGCAGATGATCTGCGAGGCAGAACTGGTGATCGGCGCGGTGCTGGTTCCGGGAGCGGCAGCACCCAAGCTCGTCACCCGCGACATGCTTTCGTGCATGAAGCCGGGCGCAGTGCTGGTCGACGTCGCCATCGATCAGGGCGGCTGCTTCGAAACGTCACATCCCACGACACACGACAAGCCGACTTTCGTGGTCGACGGCATCGTCCATTACTGCGTCGCCAACATGCCAGGCGGCGTGGCGCGGACCAGCACCTATGCGCTGAACAACGTGACGCTGCCCCATGCTCTGCGCATCGCGGAACTTGGCTGGAAAGAGGCCATGCGTGCCAACCCCCACCTTGCTGCCGGGCTGAACGTCCATGCGGGTAAAGTGACTTATGAGGCGGTGGCGCAGGAGCTCGGATACGATTACGTGCCCGTGGTGGAGGTTCTGGGTTAGACCTCACGCTCCATGAAGAAGGTGCCGTCGCCATAGCTCTCCAGCTTGCGAATGACCGCTTCATCGTCGGTGCGCGAAAAACCTTGAGCGGCCCAGAATGTGTCGGCGCCGTTCACCGCGACAAGCGAAACCTGGCCGAAACCAGAATTAGCAGCATGGCGCAGCACGAGTTCCACAGCTTGCCGCCCAACGCCAAGGCCGCGCGTCTCGGGCAACAGCGCAAGGTCGTGGAGGCAATAGCTGTCCGAGTCCTCCGGTATCGAACCGATGAACACGTCAAGCGGCACAGGAGAGCGGCGATGCCAGGGATGGGTCACGAAATAGCCCAGCGCCGCGCCGTCCCGTTCCAGCAGGAAGCAGCCCGCGGGGTAGAGGGCAAGGCGTTCGGCAAAAACTTCCGGTCGTTCCGTAAACCGCCCATGCGCGATGTCCGCAATGGCCGACACGGCGGGAATATCCGTCTCCCGCATATGTCGCCAAGTGCCGCCTGCAGTCACATTCGTCCCCCGCCCGGAGGAAGGAACGGCGCTGCAATTTCCGGGGGAACCCGCATCAGCCGGCCGGTGGCGATGTCAATCATCGCCCACGTCGTCCTTGCGCTGACGATCACCTTGCCGGCCGCGTTGTGGAAGTCCACCCGCCGGTCAAAGCGTGCGCCCGAAGGCGGTCCAGGGATAAAGGTTTCGGCGGTGACGCTCTCCCCCTCGGCAATGTTGCCGCGATAATCGATCTCATGCCGGGTTACGACCCAGGCATAGGCGGCTACGTGTTCCGGCAGAGCAACAGCCTCCCAATGAGCAGTCGCGATGGCCTCCATCCACTGCACCCACACCGCGTTGTTGACGTGGCCCATGACGTCAATGTCGCCGGGCGATGCGGTGAAGATCAGGGAGAAGTCGTTGCTCACCTTTCCACCCCTAGCTGCCACAGGATGAAGGCGAACTCCTCGGCCGTCTCCCGCAGGGACTCGAACCGTCCGGACTTGCCGCCATGCCCCGCGCCCATGTTGGTCTTGAGGATCAACTCATTCTTGTCCGTCTTCATTTCGCGCAGTTTAGCAACCCACTTCGCCGGTTCCCAATAGGTAACGCGCGGATCATTCAGTCCCGCCGTAACCATTATCGGCGGATAGGCCTGCGCCTTCACCTGATCATAGGGTGAGTAACCGTGGATCAGTTCAAAGGCAGCCTTGTCCTCGATCGGATTGCCCCATTCAGGCCACTCACCGGGAGTCAGCGGCAGGCTGGCATCCAGCATGGTCGCCAGAACATCGACGAACGGAACATGGGCAACTACCGCACCCCACAGGCTGGGGTCGGAGTTGGCGACAGCGCCCATCAGTTCGCCCCCTGCTGAACCGCCCGAAATGCTGATGCGGCCAGCCTGCGTATAGCCACGCTCGACAAGGCCCTTCGCCACGTCGACGAAATCGTTGAAGGTATTGGTCCGCCGCTCCAGCTTACCGGCCTTGTACCATGCGCGGCCAAGGTCATCCCCGCCGCGGATGTGGGCGATGGCATAAGCAAAGCCCCGATCGACCAGCGACAGCCGCGCCGTGGAAAAGCCCGGCTCTATGGCCATGCCATAGGCGCCATAGCCATAGAGGTAGAGGGGTCCGCCGGACACGCGGTCGCGGCGCATCACGATGCTGACCGGGATCTTGGTGCCGTCGCGCGCCACGATCTCAAGCCGCTCAGTCGCGTAGAGCGAGGCGTCATAGCCCGAAGGTATCTCCTGCACCTTCAGCACTTCAAGGCTCTTGTCGGACAAGTGATAGTCATAGACCGTCGCGGGGCTGACCATGCTTTCATAGGAAAGCCGCAACTTTTCCACCGCCCATTCGGGGTTATCGGAAAGGCCCGCGCTATAGCTTGCCTCGGGGAATACAATGGGCTCGACCCGCGTGGGATCGTCGTAGTAGCGCAGTTCGATCTGATCCAGCCCAGCCCGCCGACCTTCGATGACGTAGAAGTCGCGGTAGAGATCGAAGCCGGTGAGGTAGAAGTCGTCCGAGCCCTCGATCAGCGTCGTCCACTCGCCCGGATTGTCGAGGGGAGCCGTGGCGAGGCGGAAGTTTTCGTGGGTATCGTTGGCGTGGATGAACAGCGTGCCGTCGCGTTCGTCAGCGTCGTATTCCACGCCCTTCTCGCGCGCCTTCACCAGCAGCGGGGTCGCCAACGGATCGGAGGCGGGGATGAGCCGCACTTCGCTGGTTTCATGATCCGATGCCGCGACGATCAGCCACTTCTCGTTGGCCGAAAGCGACGAGCCGACGCGGAAGCCCTCGTCATCCTCATGGTAAAGCTCGACATCGCTCGATGCGGGCTGGCCGAGCCAGTGGAGCCGGGCGTTGTCCGTGCGCCACTGCTCATTCGCCAGCGAATAGACAAAACCCTTGTCTCCACCGACCCAGACCAGCGAGCCAAGTGTACCGTGAATCTCGTCGGCCAGCAGTTCGCCCGTGGCAATGACCTTCACCCGCGCGGTGTAGCGTTCCGAGCCGTTGTCATCGATGGCGTAGGCAAGCAGCTTGCCGTCATTGCTCGAAGATATCGCGCCGAGGCGGAAATATTCCTTGCCCTCCGCCAGCGCGACCTCGTCGAGGATCAGTTCATCGGGCCCACCTGCAACGGGCTTGCGCCACCACTTCTTGTACTCGGCGCCTTCCTCGAACTCGATCCAGTAGAGCCAGTCGCCGTCCTTTTGCGGCACGGACTTGTCCGCCTCCTTAATACGGCCGCGCATTTCGGTGAACAGGTTGTCGATCAGGGGCTTGTGCGGTGCCATTCGCGCCTCGAACCACGCGTTTTCCGCCTCAAGGTGGGAAAGCACTTCCTTGTCAGTCACTTCCGGATATCCGGGGTCGCGCATCCAGGCGTAGTCGTCGCTGACGGTGATGCCGTGGTGGGTGAAGCTGTGCTGCTTTTTCACGGCAACCGGGGGCGCAAGACTTGTGGAATCGGTCATGGGTTGCATCTATGGATGAGACCAAAGGACCGCAACCATGCTGATGAATACCCATGAAGCCCGTCTTGACGCACTGCGCAAGGAACTGAAGGCCCGCGGGCTCGACGGATTTGTCGTGCCGATCTCTGACGAGCACATGAGTGAGTATGTCGGCTCCTATGCGCAGCGCCTTGCGTGGCTGACGGGTTTCGGCGGTTCGGCCGGCACAGCGGTCGTGCTGGCTGACAAGGCGGCGATGTTCATCGATGGCCGCTACACCCTGCAGGTCCGCGATCAGGTGGACGGCCGTTTCTACTCCTATGAAAGCGTGCCGCAGACCAGCGTTGCCAAGTGGCTAGGCGAGAACGCGTCCGATGGTGCGCGCATCGGCTATGACGCATGGCTGCACGGCAAGCGCTGGGTTGAGGCAGCGGAAAAGGCATTGAAGGAGAAGGGCGGCTCGCTCGTCGCCGTCGAAAGCAATCCAATTGACGCGGTGTGGGCTGATCAACCCGTTCCCTCACCCGCCGCCGCTCTGGTTCATGACACCAGCCTTGCCGGAGAGCCAAGCGAGGCCAAGCGCGCTGCTGTAGCCGAATGGCTGAGCGAGAAGCATCTTGACGCGGCTGTCATCACCGCGCTCGATTCCATCGCCTGGCTGCTCAACATTCGCGGTGAAGACGTGGAGCGCACTCCGGTCGCGCTGTCATTCGTGGTCGCTCACAGTGACGGCACGGCGGAACTGTTCATTGAGCCGGAGAAGGTCACGCCCGAATTGCGCGCCCACCTCGGCAATGCCGTCCGCATCGCTCCGCGCGACAATTTTGTCCCGGCGCTGCGGGCGCTAGCCGGCAAGCGCGTTACTGTGGATCCGGAGCGCTCGGTTCAGGCCGTATTCGCCGAACTGGAAGCTGCGGGTGCCACGATCGTTGAGGACCGCGACCCCACCGTCCTGCCCAAGGCATTGAAGAACCCGGTCGAGCAGGCCGGACACCGTGCAGCGCAGGCGGGCGATGGGGCGGCAGTATCCCGCTTCCTGCACTGGCTTTCGGTTGAAGCGCCGAAGGGCGGCGTGACCGAGCTTTCGGCCGCCGAAGTTCTCCACCAGTACCGCCGCGAAATCGGTGACCTGCGCGACCTTTCCTTCGACACGATCTCCGGTGCGGGGCCGAACGGTGCCAGCCCGCACTATCGGGTGACGGAGGAAACCAACCGCACGCTTGAGCCGAACTCGGTCTATCTGGTCGATTCCGGCGGTCAGTATCCCGCAGGCACGACCGACATTACCCGCACCGTCTGGGTCGGCCCCGGTGCGCCTCCGGCCGAAGTGAAGGACCGTTTCACTCGCGTGCTCAAAGGCAACATCGCCCTGTCGCTCGCCGTCTTCCCCAAGGGCACACCCGGCAGTCAGCTCGATACGCTGGCGCGGCAATTCCTGTGGCAGGCAGGGCTCGACTACAACCACGGCACGGGCCACGGCGTCGGCAGCTTCCTGTCAGTGCACGAAGGGCCGCAGCGCATTGCCAAGGCAACCGGCGCGCAGGCTGGGACCGATCAGGAACTGCTTCCCGGCATGTTCCTGTCGAACGAGCCCGGCTATTACAAAGCCGGCGAATACGGCATCCGCATCGAGAACCTGATCCTTGTCGAAAAGCGCGAGATTCCCGGCGCAGAAGGTGAATTCTTCGGCTTCGAGGTACTAACCTTTGCCCCGATCGAGCGGCGCCTTGTCGACCTGTCGCTCATGACGCGCGAGGATCTCGATTGGTGGAACGACTACCACGCCCGCGTGGTGGAAGTGGTTGGTCCAAGGCTGGATGGTGAAGCGCTGGCATGGCTCAAGGCCGAATGCGCGCCTTTGGGGTGATGCAGCTTGCCTAAGGCGGGCGGCATTGCTTCAATCCGCGCAATACAGAACGGAGAGATGCGATGCCCCTTGCCCATGTGACTTTCGGCTCAAATGACCTTGCGCGCGGCGCGAAGTTCTATGACGCAATCATGGGCGAATATGGCGGCGGACGCGCGTTCGAGCATGACACTGCCCTCGGCTGGTCCTTCCCGGACGGCGGCCCGAGCATCGGCATCTGCAATCCCTTTGACGGCAATGCCGCGAACTTCGGCAATGGCACGATGTTCGCGGTCATGGCCAAGGACGAGGATCAGGTGCGCCGCGTCCATGCTGCCGCGCTGGCCAACGGCGGCAGCTGCGAAGGCCCTCCCGGCCCGCGCCCCAACGGTTTCTACGCCGCCTATTTCCGCGATCCAGACGGCAACAAGATGAACAGCTTCTGCGTCCCCCAACAAGGAGGATAGAATGGCAATTTCACTGGCGGAGCACCCGATCCATCTCGGTCTTGGCGGAAGCGCGGTGGCACAGCCCGCCTTCACCGGGGTGGAATGGTATGAGGACTACGGCAATCGCACAGCTGCGGACGGCGCCGAAGGCCGGCTGGTTGCCATGCACACCTTCACAGAGGATTGGGGCAGTTGGGAACGCCATCCCGCCGGTGAGGAAGTTGTCCTCTGCGTATCAGGGGCAATCACATTGCATCAGGAGCTGGCGGACGGCAGCATTGCCACAATCGATCTCGGCCCCACTGAATATGCGATCAACCCGCCCGGCGTGTGGCACACTGCCGACATCGCGAAAGAGGCAACCTGCCTGTTCATTACCGCGGGGCTGGGTACCGAAAATCGGCCAAGGTGAATGGCTTGCGCGAGGATGAATGGGATTGCCAAACCGCGACAATTGGCGACACTTTACCCGTTATCCGGGATAATCGCGCGACAACCGGTACCTATAAGGGTCATCAAGAAGCCGCGTGGTGCTGGTGATCCCTTCCCCTTCCCTTCCTCGCGCTGCGCGGCTTCGCCCTATTCAGGAGTCTTGAGATGAAGAAGCTGACAATCGGCCTTTCAGTCGCCGCACTCGCCATCGCCGGTGTTGCCTATGCCGCCCCGGGCCAGCGTGGTGACGCCGACAACAACGGTACGCTTACCCGTGCCGAGGCGCAGGCCCATGCGAACGAAAGGTTCACGAAGATGGACGCCAACAAGGACGGCAAGCTTGACGCTGCCGACCGTGAGGCGCGCCAGACTGCCATGTTCGACCGCATCGACACCAACAAGGACGGCCAGATTTCCCGCCAGGAATTCGCGGCGGGACGTGATCGCGGTGGCTTCGGTGCAGAGCAGGCAGGCACAGAGGCTGGCAGGGGCCCTGACGGCAAGCACCGCATGGGCCATCGTGGCGGCTGGGGTGGTCCCGGCGGTCCGCGCGGCGGCGGTATGATGCAACTGGCCGACGCCAACAAGGACGGCGCGATCAGCCAGGCAGAATTCTCCGCTGCTTCCCTGCAGCACTTCGATCGTGCCGATGCGAACAAGGACGGGCAAGTGACAAAGGAAGAGCGTCAGGCCACCTTCAAGGCAATGCGCGACCAGGCTCACCAGCGCACTGCTCCGGCGCCAACCAACTGAGGCTGAAGACTGCGCATGGGTGAAACCGAAATCAACCTGCTGCTGGTCGATGACGAAGCAGCCCTGCGCGAACCCCTGGCCGAGTATCTCACTCGCCAGGGGTTTTCGGTGACGCAAGCGGCCAGCGCCGCCGAAGCGCGTAGCCGCATTCGCGACAATACGCCCGATATCGTCCTGCTGGACATCATGATGCCGGGTGAGGACGGACTTTCGCTCTGCCGCCACCTTGTCGAGGCGCGGTCCATTCCGACCATTTTCCTGACCGCAAGGGGCGAGGCGACCGATCGCATCGTCGGATTGGAAATCGGTGCCGACGACTACGTGGTGAAGCCGTTCGAGCCGCGCGAGCTGGTCGCCCGCATCCGCTCTGTGCTGCGCCGGGCAACACGCGGCGCGGCGCCGTCGAGCGAGAACGAAATCTTTGAGTTCGAAGGCTGGAAGCTCGACCCGCTGAAGCGGCGGCTGGTTGATCCGGAGGGCGCCATCGTCGCCATATCCTCGGTCGAGTTCCGGCTGCTGCTCGCATTTGTCGAACACCCAAGGCAGGTGCTGGACCGCGACCGGCTGCTCGATATGGTACAAGGGCGCGAAGCTCACCTGTTCGACCGCGCGGTCGACAACCAGGTCAGCCGTCTCCGCCGCAAGATAGAGGTCGACAGCCGCAACCCGCAGCTGATCCAGACCGTATGGGGCGGCGGCTATATGCTTGCCGCTGACATTCAGCGCATGCCCGCTGATCCGCAATGAAGCGTTTCTGGCCGCAAAGCCTGATGGGCCAGCTTCTGGCCGCGGTGGCGATAGCGCTGATGTTTGCGCAGGGCTTCAGCTCCATCCTGCTGTACCGCGCCCAGTCGGAGCGACGCGAGGCAGCAGTGGTTCACGCCGCCGCCTTCCGCCTGCTGTCCGCGACAAGGCGGGAGAATCCCGGCCAGAACGGCCCGCGCCTTCCCCGCCCGCCGGAATTCGACGGCCCGCGCAGCATGCGCATCGAGCAGAGCAAGTCATCGCCGATCGCCCCCGGTGAAAAGCGCGATACCGAGGCCGAGGCCGAACTCCGCCGCATTCTGGCCGATCAGGATTTCGCAGCGGGGAAGATCGTGGTCACGCATCGGCAGGTCGCGAAGGATGCAAGGGCGCGGCAGCGGCTCCAGCGTTTCGAGGGCAGGCGGCACGACCGCTCGGACATTCACGCCACGAAGCTTCTGGTTGCAGGCGTCCAGCGCAGCAACGGCACCTGGATGGTCGCGCGCGTACTTGTGCCACCCGGCGAACGGGCTCTGGTGCTGACCCTGATAGGCCAGACGTTGTTCATCTACCTTGTGATCGTAGGCGCCATGGCGCTGATCCTGCGCCGCATCACACGGCCTCTGGCGGCGCTGACCAACCGGCTTGAGCGCTTCGCCGAGACGCGCGAGATCGACGGCCAGCTCTCTCCCGAGGGGCCGGACGACGTACGTCGCCTGATTGTCGCCCACAACGATATGGAAGCGCGGATCGCGGGTCTGCTGGATGAAAAGGACGTGATGCTGGGCGCCATCGGGCACGACCTGAAGACCCCACTGGCAGCACTTCGGGTGCGTATCGAGTCAGTCGATGATGACGTGGAGCGCGCCAAGATGGCCGCAACCATCGAGGACATCGTCCGCACGCTGGACGACATCCTTTCGCTCGCCCGCGTCGGCCGTCCGCGCGACCCGCTGGAACCCTCGGAGCTTTCCGCGCTCGTGGCATCGGTGGTGGAGGAATACGAGGACATGGGCGAACCGGTGACGCTGGGCGACACCAGCCGCCTTGTCCTGCCACTACGCGCGACATGGCTGCGGCGGGCGCTGCGCAACCTGATCGGCAATGCGCTGCGCTATGGCACGGACGCGAATGTCTCGCTGCTGCGCGAAGAGGGCAGCGCGGTGATCCGCATCGAGGACAACGGTCCCGGCATCGCCGAGCCCGACATAGAGCGGATGCAGGAGCCTTTTGCCCGCGGCGAGCCGTCGCGCAACAGCGAGACGGGCGGGGCGGGCCTTGGCCTCGCCCTCGCCCGTGCCATTGCGGAGCAGCACGGCGGTGCGCTCCGCCTCTCCAACCGGATGGACGCGGCAGGCCAAGTAGGGGGCCTGCGCGCTGAAATCAGGCTGCCGCTTACCTGACCCCGATTACTTCATCTTCGCCATGGCCGCGGAAATCTGGGCGCCCTTTGCGTCCTTCAGCAAACCGCAGTTCCGTACCCGCTCAATCGTGCGTTCCAGTTCCAACCTGCCCGGCGTATTGGCAAGGCGAGGACGGATATCGCGGGCGATCTGGTCAGCCTTTTCAACCGAGCAGAAACCGTTGAGGATCTGTGGCAGGCGCGAAGTGGCGAAGATGCCGCCACCGGCACTTACGATCTTGTCAAAGTTGGCGACCAGCCAGCTGTAACCATAGTCCCGCGTCTTGGCGTTATCGAGGATACCAGGCAGGAGGACCCGGATCTTCTCGCTGGAGCGCAGGCGATCGTCTTTGACTTCCTCCAGCAGCCAGCGCGCTACGTCTTCCTTGCCGCTTTCGGCGACAGAGCTCAGAGCAATAGGGCGGAACACCGGATCTTCCGATGCAAGCGCCCGGTCGAACAGCGCCTTAGCTGCGGGTACGCCTCCAGCCGCGACATGGGCATCAAAGGCAAGGTTGAACCATGCGGGATCAAGCGCCTTGGTAACGCCGCTCAGCCAAGCCTTGGCGGCATCGGCCAGCTTCTTGTTGAGTTCCGCATCTTTCCCCTGACCCGCCAGCCAGCCGACGATCTGGGTACGGCGTTGCTGGCGGTCCGGATCGTCCCCGGCATGGGCTCCGGCGCGCGGCTCGAAGCCGTGCTGCGTCAACAGCGGGCGGTAGAGCGTCTCCACGAACTTGCGCCAGGATGCCATGGCAGTCTCGTCGAACACGCCTTGCGAGGCGAGCCCGGCAAGCTGGGCGGTGGCGGCGTCGGCAGCATAGCTATCGGGATTGCGGACCAGTTCCCGCGCGAGCTTGGCTAGCTGACCTGCACCTGCCCGCCCAGCCCGCAGGCTGGCGCCCAGCGAATCCGCGACGGCCTGTGCCTCACCGCCCGGAAGGGTGGAGGCAGTGGCAATCAGCGCATCCCATTCTCGTGCCGGCAATTCGAAGCGATAATATCCCGTGCCGCCCGCATTGGGGATCAGCGGGCCGGCACCATCGACCTGCAGGTCCATCGTCTGGCCGGACATGAGTTCGCACTTGCGGGTATCGCCCTTGCGTACGCAGAGCGGCACGCCCCACAGCCGCTGCGGCGGGGTGGTGCCAAAGCGCGCATAGGCACTTTGCGTCACACCGTAGCTGCCATCCTTGCCGGTGAAGGTGAGGAGCGGCACGCCCTGCTGGTCGGTGAAGCTCTGCATGGCAGGCAGGATGCGCGGGTCGCCGGAAACCTCTGCCATGGCGCGGAAGAAGTCGGCGCTGGTGGCGTTGCCATTCCGGTGCGCCTTCATGTAGCTGCGCACGCCTTCGCGGAACTTTTCGTCGCCCATGAATGCGGCGATCATCGCCACGACATGGCCGCCCTTGCCATATGTGATGGAATCGAAAGCGGCATCGATCTCGCTGTTGGTTTCGATCTTGTTGCGGATCGGCCGTCCCGCCAGCAGCGAGTCCGTGTTCATTGCGGCAAAGCCCTCGGCCAGCGCGCCCGATCCAATGTTGAGGTCAGGCCGCCATTCGTTGCCGATGCGATAGCCCATCCAGTTGGCGAAGCTTTCGTTCAGCCAGATGTCGTCCCACCATGCTGGGGTGACAAGGTCGCCGAACCACTGGTGCGCCAGTTCGTGCGCGACGATCATGCCGAAGCTGCGCTTCTGCGGGACCGGCGCGTTCTCTTCCATGACGATGATCGGGTCGCCATAGAGATCGGCCCCGGCGTTCTCCATCGCTCCCGGCATCACGGGCGAGGTGATCTGGTCAAGCTTTGGATAGGGGAAGCCGTCAGCGAAGTACTTTTCCAGCAGCGCGACGATTTCCTTCGACCCCTGCAACGCGAAATCGAGCTGTCCGGCATTCGGCTGGGTCGAGATCACGCGCAGCGGCAGCGGCTTGTCCCGCTGCGCCGTGACGGGAACGGTGCCTTCGACCTTTGCGAAGGGGCCAACCATCAGCGCGACAAGATAGGTCGGCAGGGGCAGGGTCGGGGCGAAGCGGTGGACTTCGAAGCCGTTCTCCGTAGTCGTAGAAATCTGCGGCGCATTGCTGACCGCCGTGTGGCCGGGCCTTGTGCGGATCGTGACGGTGAACGGGGTCTTGAAGCCCGGCTCGTCGAACGAGGGGAATGCCGCGCGCGCGTCGATCGACTGGAACTGCGACCAGCTGTACCAGGTGCCGCCCACGTTGACGCGGAACAGGCCGGAAGGCGCGCCATTGGTGAAGGGCGCATCATAGTCGAAGGACAGTGTGATGGGCCCTGCCGGCAGGGTTTCCTTGAACGTCAGCACGCCCGTGCCTGTGGGATCGGGCTGCGACCATGTGCCGATGAAGGTCTTCCCGCCCACGGTTGCGGTGGCTTTGTGCATGGTGAGGTCACGGCCATGCAGGAAGATGTGATTCGCTGCCTGCTTCAGCGTGACGTCGATCTCAACCTTGCCGGAGAAACGCTCCTTGTCCGGGTCGATGGTCAGGTCGAGCCGATAGGCGATGGGCAGGACGGCTTCAGACAGCCTGCCCGCAGGAACTGATTGGGCCGACGTGGCAGCAGGCGCCGCAACGGCAGCGGCCTGCTCGGCATGGGCGACCGGAATGGCGGTCGCAGCGGCGAGCAGGGTTGAGGCAAGAAGAGACGCGACGAACGAAGCTGGACGCATGGATGTTCCCTGTTCGGAAGATTGACGTTTTGGAGAGATGACTGGCCGCCTCAGCGGACCGTGGTGGTAATTGCAAATGCAACTATCGATGAAATGCCGACAGTGTCCGACGAACGACTTAGAAAGGTCAGCGCAGCAACCCGCCCAGCAATCCACGCGCGAAACGCCCGAGTCCGGGGAAGCCGATGGACTTGCCGAGTTCGGTGCCCAAAGTCCCGGCGATAGCCCCCGCCGCAGAGTTGACCGGCGAGGCCGACGTGCGGCGCCCAGTGGCCTTGCGCGCAATCATCGTGCCCGCCGACGCGGCAGCTGCACCCATCGCGGCCTTCCCTGCCTTCTCCCACAGGCTGTCCGATTTCCGAGGTTGAGCGCGAACCGCCTCCTCTCCTTCGCTGCGCGCCTGTTCGGCTACGGCGGCGGCGTCGGCGGCCTTCTGTTCCAGAACTTCAGCGGCGGACTCACGATCGATGCGATTATCGTATTTGCCCTCGCATGGGCTGATCGACTGGACGATGGCGCGCTCCTTGGGCGTCACCGGGCCAAGCCGTGAGCGCGGCGGGCAGACCAGTGTGCGCTCGACGATGGAGGGGCTGCCGTCCTCAAGCAGGGTGGACACCAGCGCCTCGCCCACTTTCAGTTCGGTAATGGCTTGCGCAACGTTGAGTTGAGGATTGATGCGGAACGTCTCCGCCGCGGCCTTGATCGCCCGTTGGTCGCGCGGGGTGAACGCCCTCAGCGCGTGCTGTACCCGGTTGCCAAGCTGGCCGGCGATCTTCTCCGGAATGTCGATGGGGTTCTGGGTGACGAAATAGACACCGACGCCCTTCGACCGGATCAGGCGGACGACCTGCTCCACCTTGTCCACCAGCGCCTCTGGGGGATCATCGAACAGCAGGTGGGCCTCGTCAAAGAAGAAGACCAGCTTGGGCTTGTCGGGATCGCCCGCCTCCGGCAGCGCCTCGAACAGTTCGGACAGCAGCCACAACAGGAATGTGGCGTAGAGCTTGGGGCTCTGCATCAGCTTGTCGGCGGCGAGTACGTTGATGTAGCCCCGCCCCTGTTCGTCGGTGCGGATGAAGTCGGCAACCTCAAACGCCGGTTCACCGAAGAACTGATCGGCACCCTGGCTTTCGAAGGCGAGCAACTGGCGCTGGATCGTGCCGACCGACGCCTTGGTGACATTGCCGTATTTGGTCGCAAGGTCAGAGGCATTCTCTGCCGTTGCGGCCAGCACCGCCTGCAGGTCCTCCAGGTCGATCAGCAACCAGCCGTTGTCGTCGGCATAGCGGAACGCGACGTTCAGCACGCCCTCCTGAGTCTCGTTCAGCCCCATCAGGCGCGAGAGCAGCAGTGGCCCCATTTCCGAAATTGTCGTGCGGATTGGGTGCCCCTGCTCGCCGAACAGGTCCCAGAAGATCGCCGGGTTGTCGTGATAGGCATAGTCGGTGACCCCGATCTCCTTCGCCCGCGCCTCCAGAATGGCGGCGTTCTTGAACTGCGGGCTGCCCGACATGGAGATGCCGGCAAGGTCGCCCTTCACGTCGGCGAGGAAGACCGGGACACCAGCGGCGGAGAACTGCTCGGCAATGGTCTGCAGCGTGACGGTCTTGCCGGTGCCGGTTGCCCCAGCGATCAGCCCGTGGCGGTTGGCTCGTCCCAGCCGCAAAAGCTGCCGTTCACCGTTGCTACCCAGGCCAATAAAGATGTCGTCCATCAACCGCTCCGCCGTTTGTATTCAGAATGTGTATCGTTCGCCGCATCATACAGCGAGAGGGATTTTGCATCACGGTCACCTCATCGCTAGAAGCGCGCTCCCATGGCTGAGCCCTTCATCCTTCTAGACGACGCAAGGCCGCAGAGAGCCAGCGATGCGCGGCTCTATCGCGGCCCTGTCGAGCAGGTCGTCGCGCGACGCGCGGATGAAGTAATCCCCGCGCTGGAACGGATCGAAGCCCTTTCGCGCGCCGGGCACGAAATGGCAGGCTATATAGCCTATGAAGCGGGCCTCGCCCTTGAGCCAAAACTGGCAGGACTCGCGCAGGAGCGCAGCGGCGGGGTAGGCCCGCTCATCTGGTTCGGCGCCTTCGCGGGCTATGAGACAATCACCCCCGCCGACGTCCCGGCATGGCTGACGACCAACGCCGCTGCACCACATGGCTCTATCGGGCCGCTGGAACCGCAGCTCTCGGTCGGAGGCTACTCCGCTGCCTTCGCCACGCTGCAGGAAGCCATCGCGGCGGGTGACATCTATCAGGCGAACCTGACCTTCCCGCTCATCGCAAGCTGGCGCGGCGATCCTCTGGCGCTTTATGGCGCGATCCGCCCTGCGGCGGGGGCCGGTTATGGCGGCGTGGTGTTCGACGGCTCGCACTGGCTGCTGAGCTTCTCGCCCGAACTCTTCTTTGCTCTCAAAGGCGATGCCGCCACGGTAAAGCCCATGAAGGGCACCCGCCCACGTGCAAGGCTCGCTGCGGAGGATGCCGCGCTGGCAGCCGAACTCGCCTCGTCCGAAAAGGATCGCGCCGAGAACCTGATGATCGTCGACCTGATGCGCAATGATCTCTCCCGCGTGGCAGAGGCAGGCAGCGTGCGGGTGGAAAATCCCTTCGCGGTCGAAAGCTATCCCACGGTGCACCAGATGGTCTCCACCATCCGCGCGCGGCTGCTTCCCGGCAAGGGTGCAGTCGACATGATCCGCGCCCTGTTTCCCTGCGGATCGATCACCGGCGCACCGAAGATCAGGGCGATGGAGCTTATCGCCGAAGTGGAGCGCGATGCGCGTGGTCCCTATTGCGGCGCAATCGGCCGGATCGATGCCTCTGGAGATGCGGCATTCAATGTGGCAATCCGCACGTTAAGGCTTTCTTCTGGCGAAAGCGGCCAAGGGAGGGCAGTGCTGGGCGTGGGTTCGGCGATCGTCGCCGATTCCGAGTGGCTTCCCGAATGGCGGGAATGCCTGGTCAAAGGGGGTTTCGTGCGTCAATCGGTTTCGGACACATCGGGTTTCGGATTCGACCTGA
>JBEVKC010000184.1:0-11078 GCA_040509895.1 Novosphingobium sp.
TCTATGGCTGCGGTCAGACGAACAACGGTTTCAACCTGACCTGCGGAGCGGGTTCGCTGTTCGGTCCGTCGCTTGATGCAATCACGGGCGCGGGCTCGTGGAACGCCTATCTCGCGGCTCACCCTGACGCCTACGCGCCGGGTCTGATCGCCTATGTCGATGAGCAAAAGCGCATCGGCGCCTACAAGACCCGCCATCCCGGCGGCGCACGCCATCGCGGTGAAGACTTCTTCCTCTCGAACATCACCGAAGGCGACATGAGCGACACCATGCGCTTCCGGAACATCCTGGGTTATTCCCGGTCGAAGGTCGATTCCGAACAGCCGCAGCTTGGCGCGCCGTTCGTGACCATCCTCACCGCCAATGCGGCCGCCGGACAATCGGGCAACGAGTTGGATGTGAAGTCGTTCAGCGAGGAAATGCAGGTTCTTGGCGAGGCTGCCGACGGCAAGCTGGAATACATCGTCGGCTTCTACCTGCAGCGCCAGCGCAGCGACACGCTGTGGCCGCAGACCTATTTCGACGTCTCACCGATCATTCCGCCGGCATATGTCACCAACAACTTCCGCGTCCGCAACAACACCGAGGCGGTTTATGCCCAGGGTACATATGCGCTCAACGATCGCCTGAAGGCGACGGCGGGCCTGCGCTACACGTGGGAACACGTGAAGATGCAGCAGCTTCCCGCTGCCACCTACACGTTTGGCGCGCCGGACCAGAGCCGCAACTTCAGCGACCCAAGCTGGGATGTTGGGCTGGAGTTCCAGGCGACGGACGAATTGTTTACCTACATCAAGACGCGCGGCAGCTTCCGCAGCGGCGGCTTCAACGGTGCGGCTCCGCCGATCAGCGCGGACGCAACCGAAGGCGGCAACGAGTTCGATTCCGAACACACGCAGGATATCGAGGCGGGCCTGAAGTGGCGCGGCGAACTGATGGGCAGTCCTGCGAACTTCAGCACTGCCGCATTCATCCAGTGGATTCAGGACGTCCAGCGCGTTGAGTTCCCCGATCCGGATGGTCCGGGTGGGCTTGCCTCGATCGCTGTGACGGCCAACGTTCCGTCATCGCGGATCTGGGGTCTTGAGGCAGAAGGCGCCATACGCCCGGCGAGTTGGCTCGAACTGGGTGGTATGGTGTCCTACACCAACGCCAAGTTCACCAACGGCAACATCAACCTGTTCGGCACGCCGTATTCCTATGGTCCGGTCGGTGACACGCCTGAGTTCTCCGGCACCGGCTATGCGCAGGTCTACCTCCCGGTCGATCCCGCCATGGGTCAGGTCACCCTGCGCGGTGAAATGTACGGCCAGACGCACCAGTTCTTCTCCAACGCGGCGGCCTCCATCGCTCCGGGCACCAAGCTGCCCGGCTACGTGCTGGTCAACGCGCGGGCTGCCTGGGACGACATCGCGGGCAGCGGTTTCTCTGCCGCCTTGTTCGCCAAGAACCTGCTGGATGAGGAATACTTCGTCGGCGGCATGACGCTGGCGGCTGCCCTTGGCCACAACGCGGCTGCCGTGGGCGAGCCGCGTACTTATGGCCTGGAGGTCAGCTTCAAGTTCTGATCGAAACCCTCCATCGCGGGGGCGTAAGTAATACTGCTTGAAAGGGGCCGTGCAGACGTCATGTTTGCACGGCTTTTTTTCATAACAGCCCCGGAGAGCGGCGATGACGGATGAGGAGTGGAGGGGCGGCCTTGCCCCGCATTACGACTATATGTTGGCGGAGCGGCCAGCCGATCCCGAAATGCGCGAAAGCGCCTCGATCTGGCTCTACGAGGAAAACGGAGAGTTCGGCTTCCCCCGCATCGGTATCGAAGCCATTGGCGCCAATTGGGATCACCATCGCTACGACGCCAATTTCGCCTTCGCAGATGGCCGGGCCCTTTACGAAGGTCGTCACGATGCAGACACGCTTTCTCCGATCGGTCCGGACGGCAAGCCGACCATTCTTGGCTCCGGCGGGCTGAGCTTCCAGTGCATCGAGCCCTATCGCCGCTGGAAGGTGTCTTACGAAGGCAACCCCATCGACAGCACCAGCACGGCGATGATGACGGCCAGCATGGACCCGGCCAAGCGAGCGGCTGTCAGCTTTGACGTTGACCTGACCATGGTCACGCCCTGTTGGGTGCAGGACAACACCCCCGAGAAGGTCGCGTTGATGAGCGAGCGGGAGCGTGATGACGCACGCTCCATGGGCCTCGGTTATCGAATGGAGCACCTGTTCCGGGGCGAGGGGACGCTGACTATCGACGGCAAATCCCGCACGTTCCGTTGCCTGGGTTCCCGAATCCACCGCCAGAGCGTTCGGCCGCTCGACGGTTTTCGCGGCCATTGCTGGCAGTCCGCGGTATTCCCCGATGGCCGTGCCTTTGGCTTCATCGCCTACCCGCCAGGCGAGGATGGCTCCACCTATAACGAGGGTTATGTCTATCAGGACGGCCGCATGTATCCGGCCACGGCAAGCAAGATACCGTTTCTGAGTGGGTTGACCGCAAGTGGCGAGGACGTGTCGCTGGAGCTTGAATACGAACTCGGCACGGTGCGGATTAGCGGCATCACCAGCCTCACCACCTGGAAAAGCGGGATTGCCGAAATGCCCGGCTTCACGCTGCAGCAGGGCGGCGTGCGTTACGATTGGGACGGGCAGGCGGCCTACGGCATGATCGAGCGATCAAGCTGGGCCTCGCAGATTTCGGGTTGAGGAGAATGTGATGTCGGATGTCGATTGGTACGGCGGGCTTGAGCCCGAGCTTGATGCATCCATGCTGCCCGGCAAGCCGGACGACCCGGAGATGCGCGAAAGCGCCTCGATCTGGCTCTATGAGGAAAACGGCGAGTTTGGTTTTCCCCGCGTCGGCATCGAAGCGGTCGGCTCGCATTGGGAGGCGCACCGCTATGACGGGAACTTCGCGCTTGGCGGAGGCCGCATCCTGCGGACCAGCACGCGCGGGGCTACGCTTCCGGTGAAGCCTGTTGATGGCAATGGGGCGGTGCTGGGGGCAGGCGGGCTTGAATTCCGCTGCATCGAGCCATTCCGCAAATGGAATGTGCGCTTTGAAGATACTGTCTATGAAAGCACCGTTCACGAACAGATCCGCGGCAATTTCCGGGTCTTTGCCGACAACCCCATCGACCCATCGCTGGAACGCACGCCGTTGAAGTGGGAAGTGGAGCTGGAAATGGCAGCGCCTGCCTGGACGCAGGACTATCGCCCCGCGGCGCTGGAAAAGATGACCGAGGATGAGCGTATCGATGCCGGCCTGATGGGCTACGGCTGGCGTGTCGAGCAGCTTTTCCGGGGCGAGGGGGAATTGACCGTTGACGGCAAGACTCGCGCCTTCCGCTGCCTTGGCTCACGCATTCACCGCCAAAGCGTGCGTCCCATGGGGGCATTTCGCGGGCATTGCTGGCAATCGGCGGTGTTCCCAGATGGCCGTGCTTTCGGTGTCATCACATACCCCCCGCGTGAGGATGGAACGACCTACAACAACGGCTACATCTATCAGGACGGGAAGTGGCGCTTCGCCCGATCGGTGAAGACGCCGTTCCTGCGTAATATCATGCCGGAAGGTGACGATGTTTCGCTGGAACTGGAATCCGAACTGGGCATCACGAAAATCGCTGGCGTGACGACGCTGTCCAGCTTCCACATCGGCAATCCGGGCGTGAACGGGATGAACAACCAGCAGGGCGGTGTTCGCTACAGCTGGGATGGCATGGAGACGTTTGGAATGATCGAGCGGTCGTCTCCGGCAGAGCTTTGCCGGATCGTCGGCTAGGCGATAGTCGCCACCACGTCCGCAGGTCGCTCCAGCGGAAGCATATGACCTGCACCGGCATAGTCGATGCGACGGATGTCGGGCACACTCGCCCCCAGCAGATCGGCGATGAGGCGGAAATCCGGCACGTCCAGTTCACCGGTCAGCAGCAGAGTTGGCGCCTTGATCAAGTGGATGCGTTCAACGTCTGGCGTAAGTTTGCGTTGCGGGTCCTTCACCCACACGCGTCCGGAAAACGCCTCGATCGAGTCATGGAGTTCTGCGGCCGCATCGCTGGCGCGGGTCGTGGCAAACAGCGGGTGCGCCCACCACAGCCGTCTGGCCTCGGCGATGTTTCCCTCGCGAGCGGCGCGGGTCATGATGCGCCAGCGTTCGCGCCATTCTTCCGACCATTCCCATGCCATCATGGCCGGGCTGACGAGAATCAGCCGTTCCACCCGCTCAGGGTGGTCGATGGCAAAGTTGATCGCCACCGCGCCGCCGAGCGAAAGGCCAACCAATGTGGCTTTCTCGATTCCTCGTGAATCCAGCACGGCAAGCAGGTCATCGGCATGATGGAACTCGACATCCTCATCCATGATGGAGGCGCCGAAACCGCGCAGGTCATAGCGGAGCAGGGGCAGGTCTGCGGGAAGGGCGTTGACAACGCGATCCCATGTCGCGCGGCTGCCGCCCAGTCCATGCAGCAGGACAAGCGCGGGATCCTCGCCCCGCGTCTCGCCCGAAATGGTGGCGCCTTCAACTGGAAGCGAGAAGGCGCCCGGCATCGCTTAGTGCGACCCCATGTAACGGCCGCCATTCGTGCTGATCGTCTGGCCAGTGATGTAGCTCGCCTCTTCTGACGCAAGATAAGCGCAGGCAGCTGCGATATCCTCGGGCTGGCCGATGCGCTTCATGGGGAGGGTCTGGGCGAATGCTTCTGCATCGATGGGTGCCGAACGCAGCATTGGCGTGTCGATGAAGCCCGGGGGAACCATGTTGAAGGTCACGCCCGAAGCCGCGAATTCCAGGCCCAGCGCCTTGGTCATGCCCATCAGGCCGCCCTTCGACGACACATAGTGACCCTGCGCGAACGATCCCGACTGGACCGACGACGAGGTGATGTTGATGACGCGGCCCCACTTGGCCTCCAGCATGTCGGGCAGCACTTCCTTGGTGACGAGGAAGGGACCGCGCAGGTTGATGCGGATGGTCTTGTCGAACAGGTCGTCCTCGATTTCGAGGAACGGCGTGAAGGGAGCAATGCCTGCGTTATTTACGAGGATGGCAACCGGACCAAGTTCCTTGCGGGTCTGGTCTGCGGCGGCTTTGATCGCTGCCTTGTCGGAGCAGTCGGCATTGATCGCGATGGCGGTGCCGCCTGCGTCGCGGATCATCTTGGCGGTTTCTTCTGCGCCCTCGATGTTGATGTCCCAGATGGCGATCTTGGCAGTGTCTTCGGCAAGGCGGATGGCAATGGCGCGGCCGATGCCCGAACCAGCGCCGGTGACAACAGCAACGCGGCCATTCAGTGAACGTGTCATAGCGGAAAATCCTCCCTCGGGGCGCCGTGAGAAAATGGGGCCCGTGAAAATGCTGAACACCTGAACAGCATGGGTGGTTCTCCTGTCAAGCACGAATCGTGGTCATGCCAGTTCAGCGAATCCGCCGTAACGCCCGCGATGGAATAGCATGGGGTCTTCATCCCTGATGATGTCGAGATGAAGAATCTGGCCAAGCACGAACCAGTGGTCGCCCGCGTCCGTCACCGAATGCAGGTTGCATTCGATCTGGGCGATAGAATTGGCGATCACCGGCAGGTTGTGCAAGGAAACGCTGTATTCCAGACCTGCGAACTTGTCCGGACCCTTTGCCGAAATCTGGCGGCACACGCCTACCTGATCGCTGCCGAGCACGTTGACGCAGAACCGGCCGGCTTTTTCGATCAGCGGCCAGCTTGAGCTGTTTTTGTCGGGCAGGAACCCCACCAGCGGCGGGTCGAGCGACACCGAAGTGAACGTGCCGACCACCATTCCGACGGGCTGGCCATCCTCGCCCAGCGCCGTGACAGCGCAAACGCCTGTGGGATAGCTGCCCAGCACTTGGCGGAACCGGGCCGAATCGATGCTGACTTCGCTCAAGTGATGTTCCTGTGTTTCGCTCTCTCAAACTGCAATGGCGAAGGTGCGCGGGCGGTTCAAGACCTTTGGCCTGCCCGATCGTCCATCGAAACGCACATCGCCTCTGCGCGCATTGCCCTTTGTCGCATCGGGCAGGTGATACAGGTGGATTGGACTTTCGCGCTCGCGCCGCTATCGGGAGCGCCAAGGTTCACCGGAGCGATTCATGGCTTTCAAGACACGCGTAACTGAAATGCTCGGCATCGAGCATCCCATCGTTCAGGGCGGCATGCAGGGCGTCGGCTATGCCGAGCTTGCCAGCGCCGTATCGAATGCGGGCGGCCTCGGCACGCTGACGGCGCTCACGCAGCCGAGCCCTGAGGCGCTCCGCGATGAGATCGAGCGCTGCCGCTCGATGACGTCGAAGCCCTTCGCCGTGAACATCACCGTGCTGCCGACCATCCTGCCGCCTGACTACAAGGGCTATGCCCAGGCAGCGATTGAAGGCGGCGTGAAGATCATCGAGACTGCCGGCACGCAGGAAGTGCGCGAGATATGGGAAATGGTGAAGCCGCACGGCATAACTGTGCTCCACAAGTGCACCGCCGTCCGCCACGCCCTTTCGGCTGAGCGCGCTGGCTGCGACATCATTTCCATCGACGGCTTTGAATGTGCGGGCCATCCGGGCGAGGACGACATTCCAGGCCTCATCCTGATTCCGTCGGCTGCCGACAAGGTGAAGATCCCGATGCTCGCCTCGGGCGGCATTGGCGATGGTCGCGGCCTTGTTGCTGCGCTGGCTCTAGGTGCAGAAGGCATCAACATGGGCACGCGCTTCTGCGCGACCAAGGAAGCGCCGATCCATGACAATGTGAAGGCCAAATACGTCGAAAACGACGAACGCGGCACGAACCTGATCTTCCGCAAGTTCAAGAACACCGCGCGCGTCGGCAAGAACTCCGTTTCGGACGAAGTGGTAGAGATTTCGAACCGTCCCGACGCGACGTTCGAGGACATTCGCCACCTTGTCGCCGGTGCTGTCGGTCGCGAGCTGCTGCAGAGTGGCGACCTGACCAAGGGCATCTTCTGGGCCGGCATGGTTCAGGGCCTGATCCACGACATCCCCACCTGCCAGGAACTGATCGACACGATCATTTCCGACGCAGAGGCGATCGTGAGGGCACGGCTTGGCGGCATGCTCGCCTGACGTAAGAAATCCCCTTGCCTGCGCTGGAGTGAGCGTTTAATCGCCCGATTAAATTGTCAGGCTGCTCTGGCGCTGTGCGTCTTGCAACCTACATATCCGACCTGTCTTTTTGATCTTTCGAGGACCTAGACGATGGCTGCCGCCCAACCGATCAACGATACTCCCGAAGCGAAGGAAGTCGCCGAGCTGATCGCCCGCTCGCGCAAGGCGCAGGCGCAGATCGAACACTATACGCAGGAACAGGTCGACCGCCTGATCCGTGGCATGGTCTGGGCCGTTGCCCAGCCCGGCGTTGCCGAAGCTATCGCCCAGCAAACGGTCGATGAATCTCAGCTTGGCAACTACGACGGCAAGTTCCTGAAGATCGCGCGCAAGACGCGCGCGGCGTTGATGGACATCATCGACGACAAGTCGGTTGGCGTGATCGAAGAACTGCCCGAGCGGAACATCGTCAAGATCGCCAAGCCCATCGGCGTGATCGGCGCGCTGTCGCCCTCAACCAATCCAGAGGCGACCCCGGTCATCAAGTCGATCTGCGCCGTTAAGGGCCGCAACTCGATCATCATCGCGCCGCATCCGCGCGCCAAGATCACCAACAAGATCATCTGTGACAAGATGCGCGAAGCGCTGGTGAAGCTGGGCGCCCCGGCCGATCTGGTTATCCCTATCGAGACGCCTTCGGTTGAAAAGACTAACGAACTTATGCGCCAGTGCGACCGCGTGCTCGCCACCGGTGGCGGCCCGATGGTGCATGCAGCCTATTCGTCGGGCACCCCGGCGCTGGGCGTTGGCGTGGGTAATGCCGTCATCACCGTTGACGACACCGCCAACCTTGACGACGCGGCTGAGAAGATCCGCATTTCCAAGACGCTGGACCTTGCTGCTTCGTGCTCCTCCGACAACTCGGTCGTGCTGTTTGAGTCCATCTATGATGAGGCGCTGGAAAAGCTGGTTCATCAGGGCGGCTTCGTCGTTACCGGTGAAGACAAGTTGAAGCTGCAGAACACCATCTGGGTCGACGGGCACCTGAACACCGCCATCGTCGCCCAGCCAGCCGAGAAGATTGCTGGCATGGCCGGCATCGACCTGCCCGCAGGCAAAACGTTCTTTATCGTACCGGAGACCGGCTATGGTCCCGAATTCCCGTTCTCGGGTGAGAAGCTGTCGGTGACGATGGCGCTCTACAAGGCGAAGGACATCGACCACGCCATCGAGCTGACCAATGGCATCCAGAGCTATCAGGGCCGCGGCCACAGCTGCGGTATCTATTCGACCAGCGATGAGAACATCATGAAGCTGGCGAACCAGACCTACACCAGCCGCGTCATGGTCAACCAGCCGCAGGCGCCGTCGAATTCCGGCAATCTGTGGAACGGCATGCGCCAGACCTTCTCGCTGGGCTGCGGCAGCTGGGGCGGTAATGCCACCAACAGCAACATCAGCTGGCGCGACCTGATCAACGAGACCTGGGTTTCCAAGCCGCTGGCAACGCCGAAGGTGGTTCCGAGCGACGAAGAGCTGTTCGGCAAGGACATCATCGACGCGCTCGCCTGAGCGCAGCAACCTTAGGATAAGGGAAGAGGCGGAGCCGGACGCGATGTCCGGCGTTGCTGCCAGGCAACGAAAGGGAGATCACGATGATCCGGCCGCGTCTTCTCATATCCGCCGTTGGCGCCGCTCTCGCGCTTGCGGGCTGTTCGGGCGAAAAGACCGAAACTCCTGCCAGCGAGGAAAGTTTTTCACCGGCCGTGGCGACCCCGCTGGCATCGGAAGCTGTCACCGAGACCGCGCAATCCATTCCGCAAGCCGCGCAAGGCCGCTGGGGCCTTGTTCCCGCCGACTGCACGACCAAGCTTGGCGATGAAAAAGGCCTGCTTACAATCGGGCCGGACTCGCTGAAATTCTACGAATCGCAGGGCAAGCTCGGTACTATTGCCGAGCGCAGCGACACCCGCATCCGTGCCAGCTTCGCCTTCACCGGTGAGGGGATGGAATGGACGCACGATGTCGTGCTCGATGTTCAGGATGACGGCAAGACGCTCATACGCCGCCACTATGGCCCGGACGCAGAGCCCGGACCTTACAAACACACACGCTGCTAAAAGATAGCCGAGGGGCCATGACCGACCAATTCCAGCTTACCGAAGACCAGCTCGCCATTCAGGAAATGGCGCAGCGCTTCACTGCCGACAACATCACGCCGAATGCGGCCAAGTGGGACGAAGAACACCACTTCCCTCGCGACGTCGTTCGCGCCGCGGGTGAGCTTGGCTTTGGTGCGATCTACATCTCGGAAGAGATGGGCGGCATCGGCTTGGGCCGTCTGGAATCGGCCCTGATCTTTGAGGCGCTGTCCTATGGCTGCCCATCGACCGCGGCGTTCATCTCGGTCCACAACATGGCCACCTGGATGATCGACAAGTTCGGTGGCGATGAGATCAAGCAGCGTTATGTGCCGCAGCTTATCGGCATGGAAAAGATCGGCAGCTACTGCCTGACCGAGCCCAGCTCTGGCTCTGACGCGGCAGCGCTGCGCACGACCGCGCGGCTGGAAGGTGACCACTACATCGTCAACGGCACCAAGCAGTTCATCACCGGCGGCGGCGTCAACGACTTCTACGTCACCATGGTCCGTACCGGCGACAACGGTGCCAAGGGTATTTCCTGCCTTGTGATCGAAAAGGACTGGGAAGGCGTCAGCTTTGGCGCGCCCGAAAAGAAGCTGGGCTGGAATTCCTCGCCCACCGCGCAGGTCAGCTTTGACAACGTGAAGGTGCCGGTCGAAAACCGCGTCGGCGCGGAAGGCGATGGCTTCAAGTTCGCCATGGCAGGCCTCGATGGTGGCCGCCTCAACATTGGCGCCTGCTCGCTGGGCGGTGCGCAGCGCTGCCTAGACGAAGCAATCCAGTACGTGAAGGACCGCACCCAGTTCGGCAAGCCGATCGCCGATTTCCAGAACACCCAGTTCACGCTTGCCGACATGGCGACCGATCTGGAGGCGTCGCGCGCACTGCTGTACCTCGCAGCGGCGAAGGTAAACTCCGGAGCGCCCGACAAGACTCGCTTTGCCGCCATGGCCAAGCGTCTTGCCAGCGACAACGGCAGTCTGATCGTCGACAAGGCGCTGCAGTTGTTCGGTGGTTACGGTTACCTGCGCGACTACCCGATCGAGCGCTTCTGGCGCGACCTGCGCGTCCACCGTATCCTCGAAGGTACGAACGAGGTGATGCGCATGATCATCGGGCGGGATCTGCTGAAGTGAACACGGATGAGCTGATCGTGCGCCGCGAAGGGGTGGCGGGATACCTCACGCTCAACCGCCCCAAGGCGATCCATGCGCTGACCGCGGTGATGGACGAGGCGATGACCGAGGCCCTGCTCCAGTGGCGCGATGATGCCGATGTTCAGGCTGTCATCATCGACCACAGCGAAGGCCGCGGCTTTTGCGCTGGCGGCGACATCGCCTTCCTGCGCAATTCCGCTCTGACCGACAACGGCGTGTCGGGGCTGAAGTTCTTCCACGACGAATACCAGCTCAACCACCTGCTGTTCACCTATCCCACGCCGGTCGTTGCCTTCATGGACGGCATCACGATGGGCGGCGGCGTTGGTATTTCGCAGCCCGCGAAGTACCGCGTGGCGACGGAGAACACTCGCTACGCCATGCCCGAAACCGGGATCGGCCTGTTTCCCGACGTTGGCGGCGGCTGGTATCTTTCCCGCCTGCCGGGCCGCATTGGCCAGTTCCTCGCGCTGACCGGCGCACGGCTTGATGGGGCAGAGTGCCTCTGGGCAGGGCTGGCGACGCACTACCTGCCTGCCGACAAGCTGGCCGAAGCCAAGGAGCGCATTGCTGCCGGGCATGACATCGGTGCTGTGCTGACCGCACATTCGGTAACCCCGCCGGACGCCCGCATCGCGGCCAACGCCGTGAAAATCGCGAAGCACTTCGCATCAGACCGCTATGAGGACATCCTTGCCTCTCTGG
>JBEVKC010000185.1:0-26527 GCA_040509895.1 Novosphingobium sp.
GCGAAGATGAACGACGACAACGGCGCCGGTTCGCTTACCGCTCTACCGATCATCGAAACTCAGGCTGGCGACGTTTCGGCCTACATTCCGACCAACGTGATCTCGATCACCGACGGCCAGATCTTCCTTGAAACCGGCCTCTTCTTCCAGGGCATCCGCCCGGCGATCAACGTCGGCCTTTCGGTTTCGCGCGTCGGTTCGGCCGCGCAGACCAAAGCGATGAAGAAGGTTGCCGGCTCGATCAAGCTGGAGCTGGCGCAGTACCGCGAAATGGCGGCGTTCGCCCAGTTCGGTTCGGACCTCGACGCCTCGACCCAGAAGCTGCTTAACCGCGGTGCGCGCCTGACGGAACTGCTGAAGCAGGCCCAGTTCTCGCCGCTCCCGTTTGAAGAGCAGACTGTGTCGATCTTCGCTGGCACCAACGGCTATCTCGACGGCATCCCGACCGACCGCGTGACGGAATACGAAGCCGAGATGCTGAGCTGGATGCGTGCCGAGCACGGCGCCCTGCTGACGGATATCCGCAACAGCAAGGACCTGGGCGACGACGCCAAGGGCAAGCTGGTCGCTGCGCTGACCGCTTTCGGCAAGCAGTTCGCTTAAGTCTGGGGTTTACGTCATCCCGATAATGCCGGGATGACGGTTTAAGGGAGCCGTCATGGCCTCGCTGAAGGAACTCAAAGGTCGGATCAACTCGGTCAAGTCGACCCAGAAGATCACCAAGGCCAAGCAGATGGTCGCTGCGGCCAAGCTGCGCAAGGCGCAGGCCGCGGCCGAAGCTGCGCGTCCTTATGCCTCGCGTCTCGCCGAGGTGATGGGCAGCCTCGCCAGCAAGGTAACGGTGAGCGAAAGCTCACCCAAGCTGCTGGCCGGCACGGGCAGCGATCAAGTGCATCTCCTGGTCGTCGCGAACTCGGACAAGGGTCTCGCCGGCGCGTTCAACTCCAACATCGTCAAGGCTGCCAAGCTGAAGGCGCAGGAACTGATCGCCCAAGGCAAGACCGTCCAGTTTTACCTGGTCGGCCGCAAGGGTCGTGCACCGATCCGCCGCGACTTCCCGAAGTCGATTCTGGCCCAGTTCGACACCACCGATGTGCGTGAGCCCGGCTTCAACGAAGCTGAGCGGGTCGCAGACGAACTTGTCGCTCTGTACGAGCAGGGCAAGTTCGACGTCGCCCACCTGTTCTACTCAAAGTTCCGCAGCGCACTGCTGCAGGAGCCGACCGAGCAGCAGATCATCCCCGTTCCGGCTCCCAAGGCCGTAGCTGCTGATGACGGCGCCGTCGTGGAGTATGAGCCGAATGAGGAGGAAATCCTTGCAACGCTGCTGCCGCGCTACCTGCGCACGCAGATTTTCGGTGCTCTGCTTGAAAACAACGCCTCCGAACAGGGCGCGTCGATGACCGCCATGGACAACGCGACGCGCAATGCGGGTGAACTTATCAACAAGCTCACCATCCAGTACAACCGCAGCCGCCAGGCCGCGATCACCACCGAACTCATCGAAATCATTGCTGGCGCGGAAGCGCTGTAGCAACAACCAGAAACTTCGGCGCGGAAGCGCTGTAAGGCATTAGCAAGGAACGAGAAATGGCCACCGCCCCCGTCCTCAACAAAACCACCATCGGCAAGATCAGCCAGGTCATCGGCGCTGTCGTCGACGTGACCTTTGAGAGCGATCTTCCGTCGATCCTCACCGCGCTGGAAACAGACAACAACGGCAACCGCCTTGTTCTCGAAGTTGCCCAGCACCTTGGTGAAAACACCGTCCGCACCATCGCCATGGACGCCACCGACGGCCTGACCCGCGGTCAGGACGTGCGCAACACCGGCGCGCAGATCTCGGTGCCGGTCGGCCCCAAGACGCTCGGCCGCATCCTCAACGTTATCGGCGAGCCGATTGACGAGCGTGGCCCGGTTGGAAGCGACATGAGCGCTCCGATCCACGCCAAGGCTCCAGAATTCATCGAACAGTCGACCGAAGCTGCGATCCTCGTCACCGGCATCAAGGTCATCGATCTTCTCGCGCCCTATGCGCGTGGCGGTAAGATCGGTCTGTTCGGCGGCGCTGGCGTGGGCAAGACCGTTCTTATTCAGGAACTGATCAACAACATCGCAAAGGGCCACGGCGGCGTGTCCGTCTTCGCCGGCGTGGGTGAGCGCACCCGCGAAGGTAACGACCTTTACCACGAATTCCTCGACGCCGGCGTTATCGCCAAGGACGCCGACGGCAACGCCACCTCGGAAGGTTCCAAGGTTGCCCTCGTGTTCGGCCAGATGAACGAACCCCCGGGCGCCCGCGCTCGCGTTGCTCTGTCGGGTCTGACCATGGCAGAATACTTCCGCGACCAGGAAGGCCAGGACGTTCTGTTCTTCGTCGACAACATCTTCCGCTTCACCCAGGCAGGTTCGGAAGTGTCGGCGCTTCTCGGCCGTATTCCGTCGGCCGTGGGCTATCAGCCTACCCTCGCCACCGACATGGGCCAGCTGCAGGAGCGCATCACCTCGACCACCAAGGGTTCGATCACCTCGGTACAGGCGATTTACGTTCCCGCGGACGATCTTACCGACCCCGCGCCGGCCACCTCGTTCGCCCACTTGGACGCAACGACCACGCTGAACCGCGCCATCTCGGAACTTGGCATCTACCCGGCTGTTGACCCGCTCGACTCCACCTCGCGCGTTCTTGAACCGCGCGTTGTTGGCCAAGAGCACTACGACACCGCTCGCCGCGTTCAGGAAACGCTGCAGAAGTACAAGTCGCTTCAGGACATCATCGCCATTCTCGGCATGGACGAGCTTTCGGAAGAAGATAAGCTCACCGTTGCCCGCGCGCGCAAGATCCAGAAGTTCCTGTCGCAGCCTTTCCACGTCGCGGAAGTCTTCACCGGCATCCCCGGCAAGTTCGTGCAGATCGAAGATACCGTCCGCTCGTTCAAGGCTGTGGTTGACGGCGAATACGATCACCTGCCAGAAGCAGCCTTCTACATGGTTGGCGGCATCGACGAAGCAGTCGAAAAAGCCAAGAAGCTGGCTGACGAGGCTTAATGGTATGACCAAGGCGCTGGGTTTGTTGTCGATTTTGGCCGCCACCGCGGCCGGTGCAGCCGACCCAGCGACTGGCGTTGCCACTTCGGCGGTGGCCGATCTGGTCGATGTGACCAACAGCGTCTGCTATCCGCACGCGACTGGCGAGCTACCTTTCACGGCAACGCCGAAGACGGACAAGCAGATACTCGCGGCAAAGAAACTGACTGCAGGTATCACGGGCGAAACCAAGGAACGCCTTGGACGCGCGGGCTTTACCTTCCTCAGCGGATCCATCATGGCTCAGCGGCCGAGCGGTGCGGATATGATCGTGCTTGGAGTTGAGGGCGATATGCCCGGCTGCAAGACCATCTTGGTAAGCGCATCGACGGACAGCGTCACCGATGCAGCTGCTGCAGCATTTACGGCTTCGTCCTTGGGGTGGAAGGAAGCTCCGTCGACCAACCAGCCAGGTGCCCCTCTTCAGAAGCGCATGTTCGTCAGGCGCGATGGCAAGGGTGTACCGTACGTGCTCAACCTGACTACCACTGCAATTCCGAATTCCCAGATTAGGGTATTCACCACGGTAAACCCGATTCCGGATTCCGTTCAGCTTCCCGAAGGTTTTTGACATGTCTCTGCACTTCGAACTCGTCACTCCCGCAAAGCTCGTCCGCAGCGAGGACGTGCACATGGTCGTTGTTCCCGGCTCGGAAGGTGAGTTCGGCGTACTTGAGGGTCATGCGCCCTTCATGTCGACGATCGCCGATGGTGCGCTGAAGATCTTTCGGACCGAAAACGCTGCGCCCGAAGAAATCCGCATTCAGGGTGGCTTTGCAGAAGTTGGCGCCAGCGGGCTTACCGTGTTGGCCGAACACGTTGAGGGCTAAGCTCTAGGACAGTTCCACACGCTCACCATTTTGAGGCCGTCATGCAATCGCATGGCGGCCTCTTCTGTATGGGCGAGGGTAATGGTTAACCAAATTGCTCTAGCCAATGCGGCGACCCAATCCGCACAGGCTCAATTATTGTGATGAAAAACACATCCCTGAACTTCGATGTGAATGCAACGATGCAGGCGGGGCCTGTGCCGACAATCCAGACGATCTGGGCGAAAGCTCATTTTGCCCAAGCAGCTGTCGTGATTGTCCTCCTCGCCGCTGCATTCCTGACTAGGATGGCTTGGTTCAATGACCCGGTCGCCGACTATGACGAGCAGCTCTACTCGCTGATCGGCGAGCGCATGCTTCATGGCAGCCTGCCATTCGTCGATCTGTGGGATCGCAAGCCGTTCGGCCTATTCACTATTTTTGCATTAGCGCATCTGATCAGCGGCCCGGATCCGATCGCGTACCAGGTGACGGCGACGCTTTTTGCATTTGCCGGAGCATGGCTAGTCTATTCGCTGGCGATGCCGTTAACCGACCGCCTCACTGCATGTGGTGCAGGCGTGATCTATCTCTGCATGATGACTCGGTTTGGCAGCCATTCCGCCCAGTCCGAAATATTCCTCATGCCATTCATGCTGGGCATGGTTGCCTTGATGCGCGGCTGCAACGAGCAGAACATTGATCGCAGATTGACCATCGCCATGCTGCTTGGCGGCATAGCTCTACAGATAAAATATACGGTGCTCCCACAGTGCATCTTCGCTGGGATTTACGCCATTTATCTGAACGTCAAACTTGGCGTCCCAACGTCGCAAGTTTTGATCAGATCGACACGATATGCGCTGATGGGCCTACTGCCGACGATGCTTGTATTTGTATTTTAGGCTTGGGCCGCTGAGATCGAAAATTACTACTTTGCAAACTTCGAAAGCTTCTTCCTGCGAGGTACCGTTGGACGAATTGAATCGCAGTCGCTCTCAATCCTGGCACCGTTTTTCTCGTTAGCACTCGGAGGAAAGTATATCCGTTGGCGGGCACCAAGCATTGCGGGCAAAATGGATCACGACCTTTACCTCGGTTGGCTGGTTGCCTGTCTCGCAACGATATACTTGCCGGGAACTGTATACGTCTATTACTTTGCCGCACTGGTTGCCCCTGCAATTCTAGTTGGCCTCCCCCTTCTAAATCGTCGCGGACCGTTAGGGGCGCTACCGCTCGCGCTTGTTCTTTCCGGAACGGTCGCAATGGTCGGCCATTTCGCTTGGGTGCGGGCGCCTCGTGAAGAAGCAAATGAAATTGCGGCGCTCGCCAGTAATGTAGCTCCACTTGTCGGTGCAACAGGTATAAAAGGCTGCCTGTACGTCTTTGATGGGCCTACAGCGCTATATCATATGACAAAAAGCTGCCTCCCAACTAAATATATCTATGCGGATCATTTGAATAACAACCTTGAGCGCGATGCGCTTCCTGTAAGTCAAATCTCTGAGGTCCGCAGAATTTTACACAACAAACCCAATGTTATTGTCACCGCAGACAACCCAGTGACGATGCAAAATCCGGAAACGATCGCTGCGGTGCAGATAGCGATCGAGATGCACTATCGCCACCTCCGCACCGTCAAATGGGGTGAACGCAACATCACAGCCTGGGTGCGAAACCGCAGGTGATTTCTCCCGCTCTCAAATATGTTCCCGACCAAAACCAAGAGGAATGCGGCGAATCAGAATTGCAGCGCATTAGGAAGTTATCAAAGTTTCAACCTTACTATTCAATGACGATGTTGAAGCGGGCCTCTCAGAAAAGGGCCCGCCTGATGATGGAATGGTCTGGGACATGAACGCATTCGGACGACGCAATGGTGCCAGCGGCATGGCTGCAGGGGCCCGGCCCGCATTCGGCGTAGCCCGCCCTATGAAGGGCGGTGTCGAGCAGGCTAATCCCGCATCGGGCGGCGCGCCCGGCGGCGATCAATTCCCCGCCATCCCCGGCGCTGACGCCGCGAAAGGCCGCCCGGCGACCAACGCCGAGGCCATGAGCCGCCTTGACGAGCGCATGAATACCACGGTCGACGGCATGTACGACCAGCAGGGATTTGAGGCTTCCGTACACAAGATCAAGGAACAGGTGCTTCCCCGCCTGCTTGAGCGCGTCGATCCGGAAGCTGCTGCGACGTTGTCGAAGGAAGAGCTCTCTGAAGAGTTCCGACCGATCATCATGGAAGTTCTGGCCGAACTGAAGGTCACTCTGAACCGGCGTGAACAGTTCGCGCTGGAAAAAGTGCTGATCGACGAACTGCTCGGGTTCGGTCCGCTGGAAGAACTGCTGTCCGATCCGGACGTGTCCGATATCATGGTCAACGGACCGGACCAGACCTACATCGAAAAGAAGGGCAAGCTGCAGATTGCCCCGATCCGGTTCCGCGATGAATCGCACCTTTTCCAGATTGCCCAGCGAATTGTTAACCAGGTTGGCCGCCGCGTCGACCAGACCACGCCGCTGGCCGACGCCCGCCTGAAGGACGGCAGCCGCGTCAACGTGATCGTGCCGCCGCTCTCGCTGCGTGGCACCGCCATCTCTATTCGTAAATTTTCCGAGAAACCGATCACCATCGACATGCTCCGCGACTTCGGATCGATGAGCGACAAGATGGCGACTGCCCTCAAAATCGCCGGCGCCTGCCGCATGAACATCGTCATCTCCGGCGGCACGGGCTCGGGCAAGACGACCATGCTCAACGCCCTGTCCAAGATGATTGATCCGGGCGAGCGCGTGCTAACCATCGAAGACGCTGCCGAACTTCGCCTGCAGCAGCCGCACTGGCTTCCTCTGGAAACCCGCCCACCGAACCTTGAAGGCCAAGGCGCCATCACCATCGGCGACCTTGTGAAGAACGCCCTGCGTATGCGTCCTGACCGCATCATCCTCGGCGAAATTCGCGGCGCCGAGTGCTTCGACCTGCTCGCAGCCATGAATACGGGCCACGACGGCTCAATGTGTACGCTCCACGCCAACTCGGCGCGCGAATGCCTTGGCCGTATGGAAAACATGATTCTGATGGGCGACATCAAGATTCCGAAGGAAGCCATCAGCCGCCAGATTGCCGAATCGGTCGACATCATCGTCCAGGTCAAGCGCCTGCGCGACGGCTCGCGCCGCACCACGGGCATCACCGAGGTGATCGGCATGGAAGGCGACGTGATCGTCACCCAGGACCTGTTCAAGTTTGAATATCTGGACGAAACCGATGACGGCAAGATCATCGGCGAATTCCGTCCGTCGGGCCTGCGTCCCTATACGCTGGAAAAGGCACGGCAGTTCGGCTTTGATCAGGCCTATCTTGAGGCTTGCCTCTAACACTACTTTGGCAGATTCTTAGCTGTCAGGAGTTTGCGGCAGTGCGGGCACCGCGATGGCGGTGGTTGCGCGAGAGCGACGAGGATCGCCTGTCGTATCGCCGGCAGACTCGGTTGGGGTGGCGGCCCTGCGATTCTTTTTCCCCCCTTTGGCCTCTTTGAGGCGGCGGGATTGAAGGAAGGCGAAGGCGATCATCGCCATCAGGCAATGTCGGTGCAGGCCCGTCCATGATCTCCCTTCAAAATGGTCGAGACCGAGCTCTTCCTTGAGTTGCTGATGCGCCTGCTCGCAGACCCAGCGCGCCTTGATCGCGCCTGCGAGCTGCTTCAGCGTGGCATCTGGCGGCAGGTTGGACAGGTAGTATTTGCGCTCTCCGGTCGAGCGATGTTCACCGACGAGCCAGACTTCCTCGCCGGGCAGATGCTGGGCGCCCATGTCGTGAATGCGTTGAGGAGGGCCGTCGGCGACGCGCACGCGCAGGGCGGCGAAGCGGGCGGACAGCCGCCCCTTCGTGCCGCGCCGCCAACTCACGGTTTGCCATTTTGCCGTCTCCAGCATGGCCTGCGCGCCGATCGAGGTCACATCGGGGATATACCGCTTGCGCGGCCGTCCACGCCCGGCGACGGGAAAGATCATCGCTACATCGGCAGGATAGACCTTCTGCTTGTACGGAATGCCGACGGCCCATGTGAGGCCGCGATCGCTCAGTCCCTGACGGAACGGAGCGGAGAGCCCATAGCCAGCATCCGCCAGTACGCACCCGAAGCGGCCCCCGGCGGCGCGGATACGGTCGATCTCCTCCAGCGCGATCTCAGGCTTGGTCTGGTAATCCCGGCGATCCTGCGGCACGCCGGTCCGGTCGAGCCTGGCCGGATCGATGATCCAGCTATCGGGCAGGAACAGCCGCAGCCCGACCATCACAGGAACCTCGCGCGATGCCAGCGTCAGCGATACCAAGGTCTGGCAGTTGGCGTTCTTGCCCAGCGCCGAGGCATATTGCGGGGCAACGCCCACCGAATGCGTCCCTTTCTTGGGCAAGGACGTGTCATCGATGATCAACCAGGCATCGTCCCCGCCGACCATACGGTCCGCTTCGGCCAGAAGCGCCGCCTCCAACGGCGCTGAATCCCAGACGCCACTCGCCACGAAATGGTGCAACTGATCGTAGCTCGCATCCCCGGCACGTACCGCCATGGGCTGAATGCTTTTGCGGTCGCCAGGCCCAATCAGCCCGGCAATATAGGCCGGGCACATCCGCCCCCGCGTCTTGTGCCGCAACGCCGCCAAAAACGGCGCCAGCCAGACATCAAGGTCGCTTCGCCAATCCTCTGTCATCGCCAGCCTCCATAAAAGCTGGCTCCCTATGAATCACCGGAATCCCCCTCTGGGAATCCCAAAAATCATAAATCTGCCAAAGTAGTGCTAACCCTGATCGCCAAACAGGTGCCGGAGGCCAAGTCCCAACAGGATACAAGCCGCTAGCAACGCCCAGAAAAATACTGGCGTCCATGGCATGAAACCCACGGCGTCAGGATTACTACGGCGTATCCGCCGACGATCGCCCACCCATGCAATCAGGGCAAGTATCGCCGCGACGACTCCCGCAACGAGAAACGGATCGATGTCATCCATACGGCGCCCTTGCCTCATCGTGCCGCGCGGTTAAAGCCGCTTTGTGGAACATCGCGACCGTCCGGTTCTGGCCCTTGTCCTTAGACTGACTGCCGCATTGTTGATGGCCACGCTGACGATGCTGGTGAAGTACGCCAGCGACATCGGCATTGTGCTTCCGGAAATCATGTTCTGGCGCCAGGCCGTGACAGTTCCCGTCGTACTTCTTGGCCTGTGGGCGACTTCCGGGCTCGCGCGATTGCGCACAAATCGCCTGCGCAGCCACGGCTTGCGCGCCTTCACCGGAATGTGCGGAATGCTCTGCGGCTTTGGCGCAGCCACGCTTTTGCCGCTTGCCGAAGCGACGACGCTAAGCTTCACGACGCCACTGTTTGCCGTATTCCTGACGGCGCTGGTCATGCGCAACTATGTCGGTCCGTGGCGTTGGCTTGCAGTCCTGTGTGGGTTCATTGGCGTCATCATCATCGCCCAACCGGGCCATGGCACGATCCCCATATTTGGCGCAGTTGTAGGGTTGGCGGGCGCCTTCCTGGTATCGATCATCAGCTTTCAGTTGCGCGATCTTGGCCGGACCGAAGAACCGATCCAGATTACCTTCTGGTTCGCCGCCTTTGGCGCTCCACTGATGGCATTGTTCCTGCCATTCTTCATGAGCGCGCACACGCCGTGGCAATGGACGGTGTTGATGGCCGTCGGTTTGGTTGGAACCGCAGGCCAATTCCTGCTCTCTGCCTCTTTGCGTTACGGCGCGGTCGTAAGCGTACTGATCATGGACTACACAGCGCTGATCTGGGCAACACTGTATGGGTGGCTGGTGTGGGATCGCCTGCCCCCAACAGCAATGTGGATAGGGGCGCCGCTCATCATCATTGCCGGCATGATAATCGTTTGGCGCGAACGATTAAGGGCGCAGCAGATATCGCCCACCAGTTCGCTTGAAGGTGAATAGTCCCCACTATTGCACTCAGCGCACGTTCGGGACATGAACCCCAGCGTGTTCAGCCATTTGCAACGCGTTATCGCGCAGGCTGCGCGCGACAACATCGGGAACCAGAAAATATGATCCGCAAGACGCTTCTTCTCTTGGCCGCCGGAGCCATCGCCCTCACCGCATCCGCGTGCAACACCGTTAAGGGCGTCGGTCGCGATATTGAATCTGTCGGCGAGGCTGGCGACCGCGTTATCTAAACGCTTGTTGCACCTTTCCTTTACTGCCGGAACGGAACCACCGCACTGCGGATGAGTTTAGTTCCGGCAAGCAGTTCGACACCGGGTCGTGACTGTTCGGAGAAGGACAAGGCAATGCTCAGGAAAATCCTCATCGCATTTACCGCAGGGGCAATCGCCCTGACGGCGTCGGCATGCAACACCGTCAAGGGCGCGGGCGAAGATATCCAATCAGTCGGCGAGGCCGGCGACAAGGCTACCTAATCGTCGGAGTTATTCCGCAGTTGGCGGACGCCAGGTGAGCACGGGCTTCCGTGCTGCGAGGGTTTCGTCCAAGCGGCGGCGGGGCGCAAAGTGAGGCGCGGACTTGAGGCTTTCGTCTCCAGCACGGGCACGTTCGGCAAGGCTGCGGAGGGATCCGATAAAACGATCCAACCCGGCCTTGCTCTCCGTCTCGGTCGGCTCGACCAGCATCGAGCCATGCACGACGAGCGGGAAATAAACCGTCATCGGGTGGAAACCCTCGTCGATCAGTCCCTTCGCGACGTCGAGCGTTGAAAAGCCCTCGGCCAAACCTGCGTCGCTGAACAGCGCCTCGTGCATGCAAGGTCCGCTCGCCCCGAACGGCGCGTCGAGTACGTCGTCAAGGCTACGTAGCACATAGTTGGCGTTGAGCACGGCATCCTCGGCGACCTGACGTAAACCATCCGCGCCGTGGCTGAGAATGTAGGTCAGCGCGCGCGTGAACATGCCCATCTGGCCGTGGAATGCCGCCATACGGCCGAACGCGCTGGCGTGGCCTTCGGCTTCAGCTGTCTCTTCCTCGATCAGATGGCAAGTACCATCGGCCCCACGCACTGTGAAAGGGAGCGGGCCAAAGGGCGCCAGCGCCTCTGACAGAACAACCGGGCCGGAACCCGGTCCCCCGCCGCCATGCGGTGTGGAGAAAGTCTTGTGCAGGTTGATGTGCATGGCATCGATACCAAGGTCGCCGGGACGGACCTTGCCAACGATGGCGTTGAAGTTGGCACCGTCGCAATAGACATAGCCGCCCGCCGCGTGCACCGCGTCGGCAATCGCCTTCATGTCACGCTCGAACAGGCCACAGGTGTTCGGGTTGGTGATCATCACGCCAGCAACGTCAGGTCCAAGCCGGCCCTTCAGCGCCTCAAGATCAACGCGGCCCTCAGGCGTGGCGGGAATGTTCTCGACACGATAGCCCGCGAAAGCTGCTGTGGCGGGGTTGGTGCCGTGGGCGCTTTCAGGCACCAGCACGACTTCACGCACATCACCCTTGGCTTCATGCGCCGCACGTATGCAGAGCAGGCCGCAAAGCTCACCATGGGCACCGGCCTTGGGGCTCATGGCGACGCCATGCATGCCGGTCAGCGTGATGAGCCATTCGGCGAGTTGGTTCATCGCTTCCAGTGCACCGCGCACGGTCTGCTGCGGCTGCAGCGGGTGGATGTCAGCAAAGCCCGGCAATCGTGCGACCTTTTCGTTCAGGCGCGGATTGTGCTTCATCGTGCATGAGCCGAGCGGGAACGGCCCAAGGTCTATGGCATAGTTCTGCCGCGACAGACGCGTGTAGTGGCGCACTGTTTCCGGCTCCGTCAGGCCCGGTAGCCCCACCGGATCCTTGCGCAGGAACTGGGCAAGCGAAGGCGAGGTTTCGGCCGGAGACTCATCGAAATCGACCCCGCACTTGCTCAGTTCGCCAAGTTCAAAGATCAGCGGCTCTTCAAGCATCAGGCCTTTATCACCACTGGCGGTGGGAGACCCCGTCGATGCGCCGGCCGGACCCATTTCGGGGCGCCATCCCGCGGAATTGAACGCGTTCATGCTGGCACTCCCTGCAGTACTTCAGACAGCGCCGTGGCAAGCGCCTCAATATCGTCATCGGTTGTGGTCTCAGTCGCGGTGACGACAAGGCCGTGGTGGAGTTCGGCAGCATCGGCATAGAGCCGTCCAAGCGACACGCCGCCCAGAATCTTGCGATCCGCCAGTTCGCGAACCACTTCGCGAGCATCGCGCGGCAGGACCACCGTGAACTCGTTGAAGAAGGCTTCGTTCAGGACCGTGACGCCAGGTATTGTCGCCAGTCGCTTTGCGGTCGCCTGCGCGCGGGCGTGGTTGATCCGGGCAAGCTTGCCCAGCCCTTCACCCCCAAGCAATGTCATGTGAATACTGAAAGCCAGCGCACAAAGGCCTGAATTCGTGCAGATATTGCTTGTCGCCTTTTCGCGGCGAATGTGCTGCTCACGAGTGGAGAGGGTCAAAACGAAGCCGCGACGCCCTTCGGCATCTACTGTTTCGCCGCAAAGGCGTCCGGGCATCTGGCGCACGAACTTTTCCGATGCGCCGAACAGGCCGAGGTAGGGGCCGCCGAAGTTAAGGCCAACTCCCAAAGACTGCCCCTCACCCACGACAATATCAGCGCCGAGGTTACCCGGTGCTTCCAGCAGGCCGAGCGCCACTGGCTCCGTCACCACCGCAACCAGCAGCGCACCCTTGGCATGGGCGGCGTCCGCGATGGCGGCAAGATCGGGAATGCGGCCCATGATGTCCGGGTATTGCACGACGACGCAGCCAGTATCGCCATCAATCGCAGCAATCACATCGGCATCGTCGGGTGTTCCGACCTGCCGTGGCAGACGCCAATCAATGACGTCACCGGTGAAGCGCGCCATAGTCCGAATGGTCGAAACGTAATGCGGATGGAGGCCGCCCGAAAGCACCGCGCGCTTCCGCTTGGCAACACGGCCAGCCATGGCCACGGCTTCCCAGCAGGCGGTGGAGCCGTCGTACATAGAAGCATTGGCGATGTCGGTGCCGAACAACCGGGCAACCTGCGTCTGGAACTCGAACAGCACCTGCAGCGTGCCCTGCGCGATTTCAGGCTGGTAGGGCGTGTAGGCGGTAAGGAACTCGCCGCGCTGGATCAGGTGATCAACAGACGCGGGAATGTGGTGGCGATAAGCCCCTGCCCCCAGGAAGAACGGAGCGCTGCCCGCGCTGAGGTTCTGTCCAGCCAGAGCGGACATGTGCCGCTCAACTGCCAGTTCGCTCGCATGCATCGGCAGGCCGTCAACCGGCCCGGAAAGCCGCGCCTCAGCAGGAACATCGGTGAACAGCGCATCGACGCTTTCCGCGCCGATGACTACCAGCATTTCGGTCCGCTCGGCCGGGGTCAGGGGAAGATAACGCATGGATCAGAGCCCCGCGACGTATTCGTCATAGGCTGCTTTATCGAGCAGCCCGGAAAGTTCGTCGGTATCGGAAAGTGTCAGGCGGAACAGCCAGCCGCGGGCTTCGGCGTCGCTGTTAACCAACTCAGGCTCGCCTTCAAGCGCACCATTTGCCTCTGTCACTGTGCCGCTGACGGGCGTGTAAACATCGGACGCGGCCTTCACGGAGTCGACCACCGATACGGAATCGCCCTGCGTCACTTCCTGACCGGCAGGCGGCAGTTCGACATAAGTGATGTCGCCAAGTTGGCCCTGCGCATAGTTAGTGATGCCGACAGTACCGGAATCACCGTCAACGTCGATCCATTCATGGTCCTTGGTGAAATAGCGGGTCATTGGGGGCTCCTCAGCGGAAGTAACGATGTGGGATGAAGGGCATGGGAACAACGCTAGCGGGAAGCCGCTTGCCCCTGACATCGATTTCAAGTTTCGTTCCCGGCGCAGCCAGCGCGCTATCGACATAGGCCATGGCGATCGGGCGTTCGAGGCTGGGCGAAAATCCGCCGGAGGTCAGTACACCGACCTGCCTGTCACCGGAAAATACCAGAGCACCCTCGCGCGCTGCCTGTCGGCCTTCCAGCGTCAGGCCGACCCGGTTTGTCGGCGCACCATCGGCCAGTAACTTCAGGATGCGCTTAGCGCCGGGAAAGCCGCCCTCTGCTCGGCGACGCTTGGAAAGCGCGAAAGTCAGGCCGGCGCTTACCGGATCAGTGCTTTCATTCAGGTCATGACCGTAAAGCGGCAGGCCCGCTTCAAGCCGCAGCGAATCCCGCGCTCCAAGGCCGATGGGCTTCACTTCCGGTTGGGCGCAGAGCGCATCGGCCAGTGCGGCAACGGCTTCGGCAGGGACCGAGATTTCATAGCCGTCCTCACCGGTGTAGCCAGAGCGGCTGATCCCAAGGCGCGTGCCATTCCAGTCGTAGATGTCAGCCTGCATGAACTTGAGCGAAGTGACCGGAGTGCCGTCCTGTTCCACAGCCACGATGCCAAGCCGACCCAATGCATCCGCAGCCTTCGGCCCCTGAAGAGCAAGAAGCGCCTGCTCGTCAAAATGGGAAAGGGTGATCTCGTCCGGTAGGTGCTCACGCAAGTGACCGATATCGTCCCACTTGGTCGCCCCGTTTACGACGATCGAATAGTCCTTGCCCGTGAACAGCACCATCAGGTCATCCAGAATGCCACCGTCTTCGTTCAGAAGCATCGAGTAGCGTATCCGGCCCGGCTTCAGCGCCGATATGTCTCCCGGCAGCAGGGCTTCGAGCGCCTGTGCGGCGGCAGCCACGTCGCCGTCCGGTCCGGCCACGCCAATCTGGCCCATGTGGGAAACATCGAACAGCCCGGCATTTTCGCGCGTCCAGAGGTGTTCTGCCATGATGCCTTCGTATTGCACGGGCATCCAGTAGCCGGCGAATTCGACCATGCGGCCACCCTTTGCGCGGTGCCAGCCATCGAGTGGCAGGACCAGCGTTTCGGGAGTTTCAGATTCAGAATTTTCTACAGTCTCGCTCACAGGACATAGCTCCGCACAGCATGGCACACCATCCAGGTGCCCCCTCTGTCACGGAAGCCTGAGAGCTTTCCCCCGGAAACGTTCCGGAGTTACCCCTTCGGCGGCCCCCGCCCCAAGGAGCACGGACACTTTCCAGAGCATCGCTATTGACCCTTAGCGGTCCTTTTGCCTGAGAGATTCCGGGGCGGTTGCTCCTTCGGCGCCCATTGATCCGCAAAAACGGATCGCAGGGTCTCTCCCGCGAGGTCAGCGATATGCATTCCCGATGGAGGCGCGTTCGATTCGAGTCAACCGCGGATGGCGCACTGCAATATCTTATCCCCCAGACCGGCGGATAACCCGGCGCAAGGAATCGTACTCATGCACAAACCGCCCACCAGCTTTCTCTTTTGTGAGAATCAGGATTGCCTTGGCGAGTGATCGTACTGAAATCGAACGGTATTTTCGGTATCCACCGTGAAGCATGAGGTCGGCTATTGGCGACAACCACATGCCAAGCCGCTCGGCGCGTCTACGCTCGGCCCGGCGTCCTCGGATCAGGCCGGGACGCAATATATCCAGCCGCTTGAACCCCAGCTTGGCCAGCCCATGTTCCATTTCGCCTTTCACGCGCAGGTATCGGTTGCGAGAGCCGGGATCCGCGCCGACGGAGGACACGACAATCATGTGATTGATTCCCGCCTCCCTGGCAGAGCGGCCTGCATTCAGCACAAGGTCCAGATCGACGGCACGAAACGCCATTTCATCCTGCCCTGACTTGCGCCACGTCGTACCAAGTGCACAAACCAGTACGCGAGCCTTTGCTTCGGCAATGGCATCGGGCCAGCCCGATGGTTCTGCCAGTAGCATTTCCATTCGTGCGCCGGGAGGCAATGTCACTTCACGCCGTGTGACACCAACGATGCGGACGTCCGCGCGATCAACCGCTTCCCGGATCAACGTGGTACCCACCAACCCGGTCGCTCCGACCAGGCAGATACGCACTACTTCAGACATTGCTCAGGCCTTCCGGCACACGGCCATAGATCAGGGCGTGGCGCGAAATGGCGTAGCGATCGGTCATGCCGGCAATGTAATCGACGATATGGCGGCTGCGATCAGGCTCGAAGCGCGGAAGGCGATCGATCCATGCCTCATCCATCAGTACCGGCTCTTGAGAAAATGCCGCAAATAGCTGGGCCGTGACTGCCTTTGCGCGCTCTGAAGTGGCAACCTGCTCGGGGTGGTAGTAAAGCCGTTCATACATGTAGCGCTTGAGATTGCGCTCCTCAGCGCCAAGCGCCGGGGAGAAGGCCGCGGTCTGCGTTCCCGCAGCGCGCACATCGTCAGGACTTTCCATCCCGGCAAGCCTCGCCTGCGTTTCCGCTATGACGTCATTCACCATCAAACCGATCTGGCTGCGCGTAAGCTCGCGCAGCTGGCGGTCGCGCGGGGCGCCCGGAAAGCGCCGTTCAACTTCACGCCAGTTATCGGCAACGAACGGTTGCTCGAGCAGTTGGTCGAGAGTGAGGAAACCACCGCGCAGGCCATCGTCGATGTCGTGGTTGTCATAGGCGATGTCATCAGAGATCGCGGCCACTTGCGCCTCCAACGACGGCCAGCTCGTCAAATCGAGGGAAAATGCCGCATCAAGCTCGGCCAGCGCCCAGTTCGGGTCTGTCACCGGGCCGTTGTGCTTGGCCAAGCCTTCCAGCAGTTCCCAGGTAAGGTTCAGGCCATCGTGCTCGCAATAGGGTGATTCAAGCCGCATAAGCGTTCGCAAGCTTTGCGCGTTGTGGTCGAACCCACCAGCCTTGTGGAGCGCATCGTCCAGCGCTTCCTCACCGGCATGCCCAAAAGGCGGATGGCCAATGTCGTGCGCCAGCGCCAGCGCCTCGGTCAAATCTTCATCCAACCCGAGCGCGCGGGCAATGACACGCGCGATTTGCGCCACTTCAAGGCTGTGGGTCAGGCGGACGCGGTAGTGATCTCCGTCCGGCGCGACGAAGACCTGCGTCTTGTGGCGCAGACGACGGAACGCGATGGAATGGATAATGCGGTCGCGGTCGCGCTGGAAATCGCTGCGAGGTCCTCGGGCTATCGCTCCTTCCAGCGGGAATTCGCGGCCCCGGGACTTTGCAGGATCACAGGCGTAGCGCGCGCGATTCACCCCAGTATCCACTCCACGGCAGCTTCGGCATGGATGCGGGTGCAATCATAGATCGGCAGGACGTTGGCATCGACGTCCACCACCATCTCAAGTTCGGTGCAGCCGAGCACGACCGCTTCCGCCCCATCCTGCTCAAGATTGGTGATGATGGTCTTTAACTCACGTTCTGCCTGCCGGGTTGCCTTACCCAAAAGGAGCTCGTCGTATATGATGCGATCCAGCTTATCGACGAAGGCCATTTCCGGAGCCAGAAGTTCGATGTCGCGGGCAACCAGCTTGTCGCGATAAAAGCTCTCCATCATGACATTGCGCGTCCCGATGAGCGCGGCCTTGCGAACGCCATCCTTCACCATCTTTTCACCGACGCACTCGGCAATATGGATGATGGGGATCGATACGCTTTCCGCCACCCTGTCATAGACCTTGTGCATTGAGTTGGCGCCGATCAGCAAAGCCGTGGCACCGGCCACTTCCAACCGCCGGGCAGAATCCGAAAGAACGCCTGCCGCTCTATCCCAATCAGAAGCATTGGACAGACCCGCCAGCTGCGAAAAGTCCAGGCTTTCGATCAACAGCGGTGCGCTGCCATGATCGCCGATACGGGCCTGAATCCGGCGATTGATGCGTTCATAGTAGCTCACGGTGGAAAACCAGCTCATGCCGCCAATAAGGCCGAGCTTACGCATCAATCCGATCCTTTCATATGAGCCACTTGGGCGCCCAGGGCGGTCGCCTGTATCGAACCGCCATTCTCGCGTCCAGACTAGCGGGCAATACCGGTCGTGCACAAGGCGGCAGAACTCGCCGTCACGGCAAGTGCTTCGGCATCGCCAACGCGCGCAACCGCATCGATATAGTCCTGCAGTGACTGCTTCTCGCCTTCCAACGCCTCCAGTTTGCGGAGTTGCGCAATGGAGAGCCTGTCAACCATGCGGCCCGCCATGCAGTCGGCGTCCTTTTCCGAAAGGCCAGCGTCAATCAGCGCCGAGCGGACGCGGCTTTCCGCGACCTGAGAGCAGGCAGTAAGAGCAAGCACTATCAAGATTGGCAGAACAAGTCGGATCAATGCTGCAGCGCCTTCACGATGTCTTCGACCATCTTCTTGGCGTCCGCCAGCAACATCATGGTCTGGTCCATATAGAACACATCATTGTCGACGCCCGCGTACCCGACACCGCCCATCGAGCGCTTGATGAACATGATGGTCTTGGCCTTTTCGACGTCAAATACCGGCATGCCATAGATGGGTGAGCCCTTGTCGGTCTTGGCAGCCGGGTTCACCACGTCATTGGCGCCAATAATGAAGGCAACGTCGGTCTGGGCGAATTCGCTGTTGATGTCCTCCAATTCGAAGACCTCTTCATAGGGTACATTGGCTTCGGCCAGCAGCACGTTCATGTGCCCGGGCATCCGCCCGGCGACCGGGTGGATCGCGTACTTCACGCGCACGCCCTCCTTCTTGAGCACATCTCCCATTTCACGCAGGGCGTGCTGGGCCTGAGCGACGGCCATGCCATATCCGGGAATGATGATGACCTGCTCTGCCTCCTTCAGCAGGAAGGCGGCGTCCTCTGCAGAACCCCGCTTCCATGGGCGATCTGTCTTGGCAGCATCACCGCTGGAACTTTCCACGCCGAAGCCGCCCGCAATGACCGAGATAAAGCTGCGGTTCATTGCCTTGCACATGATGTAGGACAGGATCGCACCCGACGAGCCGACAAGGGCGCCGGTGATGATCATGGCTGTATTGTGCAGGGTAAAGCCCATCGCCGCCGCAGCCCAGCCCGAGTAGCTGTTGAGCATCGACACCACCACAGGCATGTCTGCCCCGCCGATGGGGATGATCAGCAGGAAACCGATCAGGAACGACAGGACGGTGATCGCGCCGATGATCCACAGCGCTTCGTCCTGCGTGAACCAACCTATGAGCCCGACAATGGCGACCAGCGTGCCGAGGTTAATGAAGTGGCGTGCCGGAAGCAGGATAGGGGCGCCCGACATGTTGCCGTTGAGCTTGGCAAAAGCGATGACCGAGCCCGAGAAGGTGATCGCGCCGATTGCGATGCCCAATCCCAATTCGACCCGGCTTGTGGGATCGATAAGCCCATTGATGCCTGCAATGCCGAATGCCTCTGGGCTGAGGTAGGCCGCCCATCCCACAGCGACCGCGGCAAGGCCAACAAGACTGTGAAACGCGGCGACAAGCTGCGGCATGGCCGTCATCTGGATACGCCGGGCAATGGAAAGGCCGATTACGGCGCCAAAGCCGATGGCGCCTGCGACTTTCGCCAAGGTAATGAGATCGTCCGGCGTTGGTCGCGGCCACCAGTGCTTTTCCGGAATCGGCGCTAGCGTGACCATAGTAGTGACCATGGCGATCGCCATTCCGGCCATTCCCATCAAGTTACCTCGCCGGGATGAGGCTGGGGACGACAGCCCCCTCAAGGCAAGAATGAACAGGATGCCGGATCCCAGGTAGGCAAGAAGCGCCCAAGGGGGCAGGACAGCGTGGCCCAAACCTTAGCGCTCCTTCTTCTTGTACATGGCCAGCATGCGGGCCGTTACCGCAAAGCCGCCGAATATGTTGATGCTTGCCATGACGACTGCAGCAAGCCCCATCCAACTAGCCAGGCCCACGCTGGCGGCGCTGGCAATCAACGCACCGACTATGATGACAGAGGAGATGGCGTTGGTAACGGCCATGAGCGGCGTGTGCAGCGCCGGCGTGACCGACCAGACCACATAATAGCCAACGAAGCATGCCAGGATGAAGATCGACAGGATCGATATGAAGTCCATGGCTTAGCTCCCCCTCACCCCAGCAACCTCTTGTTCACAACCTTGCCCCCTTGGGTCAGCCTTATGGCATCGCCGATCTCCTCATCGAGGACCGGCCTGCCCTGTTCCTGGTCCCAGAAAGCAGAGAGGAAGTTGTAGAGGTTACGAGCAAACAAAGCCGACGCATCCGCCGCAAGATGTGCGGGCGTGTTGGCATATCCAATAATCTTCACGCCGTGGCGCTCAACCAGCTGGTCAGCGACCGAACCCTCCACGTTCCCGCCCTGCGCGACGGCAAGGTCAAAGATCACGCTGCCCGGCTTCATCGTCGCAATCTGCGCGTCGGAGATCAGCCGCGGCGCCGTCCGCCCGGGAATGAGGGCGGTGGTAATGACAATGTCTTGCTTGGCGATATGCGAGGATATCAGGTTGGCCTGCGCCTTCTGGTATTCCTCTGACATTTCGGTGGCATAGCCCCCGCTGCCCTCGCCCTCAATCCCCGGTACACTTTCGACAAAGATCGGCTTGGCGCCGAGCGATTGAATTTGCTCTTTGGTCGCGGAGCGAACGTCCGTTGCGCTCACCTGCGCGCCAAGGCGGCGAGCGGTGGCTAAAGCCTGAAGCCCGGCAACGCCAACGCCCATGACAAATGCCCGCGCCGCGCTTACCGTGCCGGCGGCCGTCATCATCATCGGGAATGCCCGGCCAAAAGTGTCTGCAGCCGCTATAACTGCCTTGTAACCGGCAAGGTTCGATTGGCTGGACAAGATGTCCATGGATTGAGCGCGGGTAATGCGCGGCATGAATTCCATCGCCAAGGCTTCAAAGCCGGCGGCGGCGTAAGCATCGACCCGGCTTCGTTGGCCAAACGGGTCGAGACCGGCGACGATCCAGGCGCCCGGTTTTGCACCCCGGAGCTGATCGGCATCTGGCCCCTGAACGCCCAGTACAATGGCTGCGCCGTCTGCGACTGATTCCGCCGGAAGCACCTCTGCCCCCGCAGCCAGATAGTCCGCGTCAGGAATAGAGGCCCCGGCACCGGCACCTTGCTCCACAGCCATGCTCGCCCCCAATGCGGCGAATTTCTTCACCGTCTCCGGGGTGGCGGAAACACGGCGCTCATTGCTCGCACGTTCCTTGAGAACGGCGATGCGGAGGCCTGAGCCCATCCGGCGTCAGGCGATCAGCGCAATTACGACGATAGTGGTAATCGCGACGACTACGGACCCCCACTTCACCATGGCGATGAAGCCGTCATAGGTCTGTTCCGCGGCTTTCATGTCATTGCCCGAGGCCATGTGGTTTTTTCCCTGCAATTGCGATGGTTCTGAAAACGCCTCTATCGCGCCAATCCCCGCCACTCAAGCCCCGCGCGGACCTCCGCCCCTCAAAAGTCACGGCAACAGGCTTAATAGGCTCTTTACCCATTGCGGGTATGGCTTGTCCTGCGTACCGGGAATTGCCCCGGCCGGGAGTAGAAATGGCCGAACAGGAGCACCGTCTCCTCATGCTGATCGACGATGAGCCAGCCCAGAGCCGGCTCATCTCAGCCCTCGCCGCCCGTGAAGGTTGGCGCACCCTCGTCGTCCGTGATTCGGAAACGGCGATTGCGATGCTGGGCACCCGGCAAGGGATGCAGCTCAACGCCATCATCCTCGACCAGTGGGTTCCGGGCGACGATGCTTGCGCCTTGATTGCCGAACTTCACGCTCGCCGTCCTGCTCTGCCGATCCTGATGCTGACGACCAGCTCCTCACCGCTGTTGGCCGTCGAAGCGATGCGTGCGGGCGCCACGGATTACCTTATCAAACCCGTCGCACCTGAACGCATGATGCAGGCCTTGCGCAGCGCGACAACGCGGGAAGCGCCGCGTGACGAGCTTGCGCCGCTGACAGAAAAGATGCCGTCGAACCCAGACTTCGACGCAATGATCGGCGCTACCCCAACTTTCCGCACTGCACTCGCCGTTGCGGCCAAGGCGGCACGCGGCCACGGGTCGATCCTTATCGAGGGCGAAAGCGGCACCGGCAAGGAAATGCTGGTCAGGGCGATGCACGCAGCCTCGCCTCGCGCCCGGACGTCATTCCGCATCGTCAACATCGGCGGAATTCCAGCCAACGCTATCGAATCAGCATTGTTCGGGCATGAAAAGGGGGCCTTTCCCGGCGCCTTTGAGCGCCAGGCAGGCGCTATGCAGTTCTGCGACGGCGGGACAATGGTGATTGACGAGATCGACCGTTTGACTCTGCCCGTGCAGGAGCGGCTGATCGAAGCTCTGTCCACTGGCCACGTGCGTCCCATCGGCGCGCAATATTCTTTTCGCGTGGACCTTCGCGTAATCGCCTGCAGCAATATGCCGCTGAAGGAACTGGTCGATGCCGGCCACTTCATACCAGAACTGCTGCAGTTCATAGCTCCCGCCCTCGTTGCGTTACCGCCGCTACGCAACCGGACTGGAGATATCCCTGCACTCACACGCCACTTCCTCGCCCGCATAGGTGAACAGCCGGGGCTGAGGCCGCTTGGCATCACTGACGGGGCCTTGGCGCTCTTGGCTGCTTATGACTGGCCGGGCAACGTCCGCCAGTTGCAGGCCGTGCTGTTCCGTGCCGCCGTGTTCTGCGACAGCGATGCACTGACTGCGCAAGACTTCCCCCAGCTTTCAAACATGCTGGGCAGTGCACAGTCACAAGGCTCTCCAGCCCTGTATGAAAGCGCTGGCGTTACTCTCTACACCCGGGACGGCAACCTCCGTCCGTTGGAAGAGATCGAAGCCGATGTGATACGGCTCGCCATCGGGCATTACCGTGGCCGCATGACCGAAGTCGCCCGGAGACTCGGGATTGGCCGGTCGACGCTCTATCGCAAGCTTAGCGACCTGGGCATCGACAACGCCGCCTGAGAGGCGCTAGCCTCGCCTTATGTCAGGAGAGGATTTCACGGGGCGAACTGCCCTGATCACAGGCGCTGCATCCGGCATAGGCAAGGCCTGCGCAGAGTGGCTCGACCAGCACGGGATTGCCGAACTGGTTCTGGTTGATCTGGACGGGCCGGGTCTCGAAGGGTTGGAGTTGTCCTGCCAGCGGCGGCATATCGTTGGCGATGTCGCCGACCCCGAACTTTGGGCGGGAATCGAAGCGGAACTCCCTGCGCTGCACCACGCCGTCATCAATGCCGGAATCGCCAACGGCTGCCCTCTTGTCGACCAGGACTTTGGCGAGTGGCGCCGAATGCTCTCGGTCAATCTCGACGGGGCGTTCCTCGGTCTGCGGACCGCACTACGAATCATGAAGAAAGCTGGAACCGGCAAAAGCATTGTGCTGACCAGTTCCGTTGCCGGAGTGAAACCGCTTCCCGGCACCGCCGCTTATGGATCAAGCAAAGCGGGCGTTGCACACCTCGCGCGCATCGCAGCAGCCGAACACGCCAAGGACGGTATACGGGTGAATGCCGTGGCACCCGGACGGGTCGACACGCCGATCTGGGGCAAGACCGAAGGGTTTCGCGCCCTGGCGGAACAGCTTGGAAGTCACGAGGCTGCAATTGCGAGACTTGCGGCCGAAAGCACCCCGTTAGATCGATTTGCCACGGCGGACGAGCTCGCCGGGCAAATCGGATTCCTCCTGTCCGATGCTGGAGCAAACATTACCGGTACCGTCCTTGTCAGCGACGGTGGCTACAGCCTCTAGACGAAATCAAGTGACGGCTTCGACGCCAGCAATCGTTGTGCGATGCATCATGCGGCCGGAGTTCTCCCCATAGGGTAGGACGCGGTGCAGCGCGCAAGTGTTGTCCCATACAACGCAATCCCCCTCTTCCCACTGATGGCGATAGGAAAATGCGGGTTGGGCCGTCCATTCAAGCAGCCTTGCCAGCAGCGCCCTGCCTTCCGCCTGGTTCATGCCGACAACGCGATCGCCAGTATAGCCGATAAGAAGCGACTTCGTGCCATTGCTGCGCGTCCAGACGAGCGGATGCTCGTGGCTAAGTGAACGGCGGGCCTCGTCGAGTCCTTCGGGCGGGGCAACTTCGCGCACTGCCGCGGTAACCGTGTGCACCACTCGCAAGCCTTCAAGGTCGGCCTTTTCATCCTCCGGAAGTGCCTCATACGAAGTCCGCGTGCTTGCGAACTCGGTCTGGCCTCCCTTGGGCGCAAGACTGCGCGCGCTGAGCACGGTCGCCTTGGGTGGCGGCACATCGACTGTCAGGCCATCCATGTGCCAGAAGAATGTCCCCCAGACATATTCCGGCTCGATCCCGGCATCCTTGTTCAGCGTCACCTGATAGACTGCCGATGCATCGCTTTTGCCAGGCACCTGCGCGGTGATGTTCACTCGCTCACCAAGGGCATCAGTAAGGGCAAGCTGCTCTTCATCGGTCAGGCCGATGCGAGGGAAAACCAGCACCGTGTGCTTCTCCAGCAGGCCAAGCAATTCCTCGCTGACAGCCGGATCGCCGATCATCGAGCGATCAAGATAGACCTTGGCTCCGATGGCCGGCTTCAGAACTTCCACTTCAAGGCTCATGACGCTTCCTCAATTCCCGTGCGCCAATTCCTCGCCCACTTGGGCCAGCAGCGGCAGGATCGTTGTGTCGGCAAGGACGGTGCAGAAATATTCGTTGAGCTGCCGGATCTTCCCATCCTTGAACGTGAAGATGAAGACATATTGGTTGCAGTAGGGCGCACCGTTGCTGAGCACGGCATTGCCCTCCCACTCGACAACAACCGTGTCGCCTTCGGCAACGACTTTTTCAATCTTGGGCCGGAATCCGGTGGGCACGATCTGACGAAACGCCTCGACCGTGGCGATCATGGTTTCACGATTGCGTTGGCCGGATACCCCGGCAAAGCCCTTAGTGATGGTGAAGGCGTCAGGTGCAAGGCACGCAGCCTGGCGTTCTGCATCGGCCTCACTCATGGCGTGCAGGAATTTGAGGGCGACCTGCTTGTTTGCTTCGCTCATTATCTCAGCTCCACTGTGCCGGACAGGGTTCAGGCCTGCTTGCTTTCGCCCCGGCCAAAGATCACATTCCAGACCGACCGCAGCCAGGCGAAAATGCCGCTGGGCCTGGCGGGGGCAGCAGCTCCGGCTTGTCCATCGCCCGCCGCCGCTTCAATCCTGTCGCGAAGCTGGCCGGCAAAGGCCTTGGCCAGTTGCGGCAAAAGCGGGCGGCCCATCGCCTCCCACATCGGCGCCATCGGACCGCTGCCTTCGACACGTACATTCAATTGCACCTGCGTCTCACGCGGACCAACCGACGTCGCATGATAGGTGCCGCCGCCCTGCACCGGATCACCCTCCAGCTTGTAGGTGAAGAGAACCCGCTCCGGCCCGTCCCACTGGTCCACGCGCACCTGCACTTTCACGGTGCGGACCAGACCTCCGACGCCAACCTTCAGTATCCAGCGGGAGTTGTCGTCATCGATCACTTCGCATTCCTGCATCCCAGGCATCAGCTCTGCCCAGCCCCGGATGTCGCGCGCGAAACTCCAGACGTTCTCGATGCTTTCCCGTATGATGACGGTCTGTTCAGTCTCGATCATGGTTCGCTCAAAGCCCCATGCGCCGTGCTTCCTGCTCAAGCAGCGTGCTGGGATCGCCGCAAGCGTGGTGCGCGGCCAGCCAGCCATAGGTCATGCCGCGCGCGTTGGAGACACCGCTCTGCATCACCGCACCCGTTTCCATGCGTGCGGCTGAATTGCCGGCCGCATAGAGGCCGGGGATGGGCTGATCGTCCCAACCGACAACATTGGCATTTCGGTCGATCTTGAGGCCGGCAGCCGGAATGCCGGTGGCACCCATGCGCGACATCTTGACGGCATAGAACGGCCCCTTGACGATCGGGCCAAGGTTGGGGTTCGGCTTGTGGGTTTTATCACCTGTCATCCAGGCCCCCCAAGGCTGTTCGCCCCGGCCGAAATCAGGGTCTACGCCCTTCTCTGCGTTTTCGTTGAATCGTGCGACAGTCTCCGCCAGTCCCTTTGCATCGATCCCGGCCTTCGCAGCCAATTCCTCGATTGTATCCGCGACGACACCAAAGCCCTCCGGCCAATCCTGTCCCGGCATCACCGATACGAATGCGTATTTCTCACGCGCGTGGCTATCGATGACGATCCAGCAGGGGAAATTGGGATGGGTCTGGTTCACGCCGTCAATGACGTCTGTCTGGTAATAGAAGCTTCTGTAAAAGCCTTCGTTGCCAAATCGCTTGCCCGTTGCATTGACGACGATGTGATGTGGCAGGCCAATGATCGGCATAGCACTGCGCCAGACCGGCAGGCCTTCATCGGTTTCTTCTCCGGGGACGGAGAAGCCCGCCATCGAGATTTCGGGAACCCGTGCGATCTTCGCGCCGAACGGCCCGGCAAGCCGAATGTTCGATCCATCAATTGCCGAGAACAGCATCGATTCAGGCTCAAGCTGGTTGCCAAGCGTCTTTTCCAGTGGCTTGTTGCGCTCATAGCTGGAAACTGCGACTACGACGCCCTTGTTGGCCTTGATCGTGATCTCCTTGCCGTCCTTCATGGCGCGAACGCCCACGACACGGATGCCATCGCCGATCAGCCCTTCGGCGCTGACGCCGGTTTCCAGTCGAATGCCGCGATCGAGCGCTGCCTTGACGAAATAGGCCGCAAGGCCGGACCCTGCGCAGCGTTCGTCATTCGCGATACGCTGGCCCATAAGCTCAAAGTCCCACTGCATCATCGCCGCGAGCCCGCCCGCATCGGCAATATCCTGCGTGGTGAGTGCATAAGGAACCTGCGGTGAAA
>JBEVKC010000186.1:0-12034 GCA_040509895.1 Novosphingobium sp.
ACAAAAGTGATCAGGTTCAGCATCGCCACGGAATCGAGTGCCCCTGAAGAAAACAGCAGCGTGTCGAGCGTTGGCTCGTCGTCCAGATTGGCGAAATCGCGGATATTGCTGACCAGCAGGTCTTCAGTGATGGTCACGAAAATTGCTCCTTCTGAATGTCGGTCATGCAGGGGAAGAGGGTGCCTGCCCCTGGCACTCTTTCACGACGTCGGGGCGTGCCAGCTTGCCGCTGGCTGTGCGCGGCATGGGTTCGGGCCAGACATGGACCACCTTGGGCACCATGTAGGCGGGCATCACCTGCCGGCAGTGCGCCAACAGCGCCTCGCGCGTGGCGCCGGGAAGCAGGGTGACTGCCAGGTGGACGGCTTGGCCAAGCAGGTCGTCGTTGACGCCAAAGGCCACGACGTCAGTGATCAGTCCGCTGCGATGGGCAAGGTCCTCCACATCGTCAGGACTTATGCGAAAGCCGCTGGTCTTGATCAGCGCATCGTTGCGGCTGACGAACCAGAGGTCGCCGTCCTCATCGACGCGCACGATGTCACCGCTGTAGACGACGGGCTCATCACCGATCAGCGCGGACAGTTCGGGGCAGGGGCGAATCTTTTCGGCGGTAGCCTCCGGGCGGTTCCAGTAACCCATGCTGACCAGCGGCCCGCGATGAACAAGCTCGCCCTGTTCTCCGGGGCCCGCGATGCCCTCTCCATGTTTGATGACATATATCTCGCTGCCGGGGATGGCTTGACCCATGGAGCCCATCTTGGCCGCAAAGCGTTCAGGGGCGAGGTAGGTGGAGCGAAACGCCTCTGTCAGGCCGTACATCAGGAAAATGCGCGCACCGGGAAATGCTTCCGGCATTGATCGAAGTATGTTGAGCGGAATCTTGCCGCCCGAATTGGTGACATAGCGCAGGCTGGGAAACTCCGCGGGCGAGGCTTCCAGCAGGCGCACCAGCTGGATCCAGAGCGGCGGCACTGCGGCAAGTCCGGTGACTTTGTGCTCCTGCATTGCGCGGACAATCTCCGTCGCCATTGCGACTGGCTGGTGCACGATCGTCCCGCCCATCAACATCATCGTGGTGAGCTGGTTGAGCCCATAGTCGAAGCTGTAGGGCAGCACGCTCAGCAGCCGGTCGTCGCTCCGCAAGCCAAGATAGCGTGCCACCGAGCGCGCACCCGCAAGGATGTTGCGGTGGCTCAGCATCACGCCCTTGGGTTTGCCGGTGGAGCCTGAGGTATAGATGATAGCGGCAAGGTCCGTGTCGAGCCGGGGCACTGCCGCACCGGCGCCGGTGAAGGGAAGGCGGTCCCAGCCTGCAGCGCCGGGAATGTCGGTGCCGGACCCGGTGACCAGAAGTGTGGCGGGATCGGTGCCTGCGCAGACCAGCGCCCTCGCCATCGCCGGCTCCACGATCAGCAGGGAGGCGCCGCTGTCCTCGGCCACGAACTGCATCTGCTCGGCGGTCCAGGCAGTGTTGATGTTGACGAAGACTGCACCGGCCTTGGCGACGGCCAGCATGGCGACGACTTCCCGGATACCCTTGCGAAGCTGGACGGCGATCCGGTCGCCCGGACCTATGCCGCTGGAGACGAGATAGCTGGCAATCCGGTTGATCTCCGCCCCCGCCTCTCGATAGGTCGCAGTGGCCGCGGGGTCGATCAGGAACGTCTTTGTTGCCCGCTCCGGCAGGTTGTCGGCAAACAATTCGTAGAATGTGGTGGCAAGCGCATTCATTTCAGCGGCCCCAATCGTGGATATATCCGGGCGGGAGAGCCGACGGCGATGGAATCCGACGGCACGTTGGTGGTGATTGCGGTATTCGCGGCGATACGGACGCGGTCCCCGATGCGGATCTTTCCAAGCACGGTCGCGTTCACGCCGATGAAGACATCGTCGCCGATCACCGGAGCGCCGTCGCGCATGTTGGTGCCGATGGTGACGTTGTGCATTACGCCCAGACGGTCACCGATCACCGTGTCGGGATGGATCGACAGCGAACCCTCGGTGTGGATGATGTGAAAGTCTTCCCCGATGGTGACTTGCGGCGGGATCCAGACTTTCGTCACGTTCGCGACTAACATGTTGAGAAAGCCATAGCTCTGTGACGCCAGTGCACGGGCCACCGGATTGCGCAGGCCGATGGCCCAGCGCCCGTACCGGTAGAGGCACAGCGTAACAAACGCCGCGCCGACTACCGATCCATGCCGTCTATAATCGCCGCGCATGGTTTCCCAGGCGCTGTTCCGCACTGGCTTCGCGGGCAGGGCCGCGGGGTCTGAGATCATCGTCTCAGGCAATGTCGAGCATCCGTTCGATATCTTCCACGTCCGCGCGGAATGCTTCATTGGTTCCTTCCCCGATAACCTGCAAAAAGTCCTGCTCCTGACGGTCGGTGATCATCTTGAGGAAAGAGACTGCCCGGGCGGGCGGCTGCACGACCAGAAGGCGCGCCTCTGGCGGCATCAGCATCAGGCCGTGAACAAGATGGCTGCCCTCAACCCCGGCGACGACCTCTGCGCCGCCGCAGGCGCGGGCGATCTCTTCAAGGCTGGACTGTACCGGGTTGATGACGGTGAAGCCCCTGTTGGCGGCAAGGCGCTCTGCGATGGAGCGCTCATTGATCAGGACCCGGCGGTCGCCGCCTTGGCCGCGGAGCAGGAACACGCCGGGGTGCCGGCGGGCCTCTTTCCCGATCACCCGCCTGCGAAACCGGCTGGCCCTTTCGCGCTTTCCTTCGTTGTGAGCCTGATCCTCGAAAAGGATCAGTTCGCTAAAGTGAGCGGCCTCCATGCGGGCGGGGCGCATCCCCAGGCGCTGCTCATAGTCGGCCTTGTGACCTACCGTGGGCGTGGAGGTAACCGGCGCGCCCTCGACCTCGGCCAGTTGGTAGGTCAGGCAGTCATCGGCCAGCCAATTGCCGAACCAGCGGTTGCCCCGCCAGCTTTCGTACATCGTCGCATGCGTCACCTCGGGGGGCGTGAGGTGCAGCGGCAGCTTGCTCGCCCGCGGCCTCAAGTGCCGGACGGCGTTCTCATTGTAGAGGATCCCATCGATCAGCGTGACGTCGCGAAGCCGATAGCCGAAGGTCTGCGGCTGGATTGAATCGAAGCCGCCGATGAAATCGCGGATCACTTCCTGAAGGGTGCCGAATTCGCTCCCCCTGATGCGATCAAGCTGGCCGGGAAGCATCTTGGCGGGCCGTATGGTGACTTTGCTGCCGGGCGACACCGCCCATCGATCTGTTGCCTGAGTGTTGATGTCCGCAACCGGGAAGCCCAACAGCTTTCGGACGGCGTAATTGCCTGGCTGCATGGAGATCATGCGACTGGCCCCGTAATGCGGGACGAGTACGCGCGGCGACTGGTGGCGCGCGGGCGCATACCAACTGCCCCCAACACCCAGGAAAGCAAGACCAGCAAGACCGTCATCCGTACCCTCCGCAAACGGAAGCGCTGTTATCGCATGTCCCTGTCGCGCGGCGCATCCGGCCGATGGGGGTCTGAGAGTCAGTGACATAGATTTGCTTGGGAAAAACCAGAGTGCCGGAACGCTTGATCCCGGCACCTGACTCCTATCGGCGACGCCTCTGGCCTGTGCTCGGGGGATTTTCACTTGGTCAAAATCAGGACGTGTTTCGCCAAGCAGAATTGATGCCCGGCATCGGCATAATGGCGATCACGCGGGCACCGGATAACCGGTTTTGGCCCCGGTCCCGATTTGCTTTGCGAGGGCTTGCTGAATTGGCCTCACTACCAGCCCTGCCGAATTTACCGCGGGTGGCAAACCGGAATAGCCGGTTTGGCCCCGGCGTTTCCTTTCTGGACGTGGGCTTCACATCCTTGGGCAATGCGTCCGTGCTTGAGGCCGTGAGCAGGCGGCCGCCGGGTGCGCCTTTCAACTATATCGTGACGCCCAATGTCGATCATGTCGTGCGGCTTCAACGCAGCCGCTCAGACCTCTGGCCCATGTACCGGGCAGCTTGGATGACGCTTTGCGACAGCCGCATCCTTGCGCTTATGGCGCGGCGGGTGGGCTGCTCGCTCCCCGTTCTGCCAGGCAGCGACCTTACGCAGGCGATGCTGGAGCGTGTGGTGCGGCCTGAAGACAAGATCGCCATCGTGGGCGGAAGCGTTGGGGACATCCGCAAGCTCGCGCAGCGTTATGATCTGCATAACGTCCACCACTACAATCCGCCGATGGGCTTCATCAAAGATCCCGCCGAAGTGCGCCGGGCGGTCGCCTTCGTGGTCCAGACCGGCGCCCGGTATACCCTGCTTGCCGTGGGGTCGCCCCAGCAGGAGATACTGGCCTACCGCATCAAGCTGGCCGGGGGCGGAAAGGGCATCGGCTTTTGTATCGGCGCCAGCCTCGATTTCCTGACGGGCGTTCAGAAGCGCGCACCGCTTATGATGCGCATGCTGGCGCTGGAGTGGCTGCACCGGCTTGCCACCAACCCGGGGCGGATGTGGCGCCGTTATCTCTACGAAGGCCCCATGATTTTCCAGATCATGCGGGACTGGAAGCGAAATGCCGGGCGGTGACCGACTCCTCAGGGGATAATCGTTCGTCCCGAAAACCCCGAATGTGCGGCGCCGGGTTGGGAGCCTAAAATGCCGGTCCCAGCAGAATCCGGAGACTGGAATGACGGCGCAGTCGGAACCGAAGGCTAAATCCGGTCCGAAGCGGAACAGCCCGATGCTCAAAGTGGGAGCGATCGGGCTGGCGCTCGCGCTGGGCGTTGTTGCCTTTGCCACCGTCAGCAACACAACCCCGGCTGACGGGCAAGCCGAGGTTTCCCGGCACGTCCCGGCAGCCAAGCTGGCGATGCAGGCCCAGCCGCTGGCAAAGCAGCCGACTGAAATCGGTATCAACCTGTTTGGCCCCAACACCTTCAACCGGCAGCAGGTTTTTCTTAACCTGATCGCCCACAGCGAATGGTTCTCGAACAGTGGGGATGCCTGGGGTCCCATGCCGGCGGAACAGCTGGATGCTGCTGGATGGATCCGCTACCTGAATCCCGGCCAGACCGCTCCGCGTCCACTCATGATACCGCCAGCGCCGTACCGCACCGCCCAGGTCCGGTGCGAATATACAGGCCGGGGAGAGTTCAGCGCCGATGGCGTGGCCCGGGTCGTCTCGCAGGGCGAGGGCTCGCTGATGCTTGAACTCTCACCGACGGGCGCAGAGGACGAAGGCGGCTGGATCGAACTGATACGCACCGACCCGGCAGATCCCGTCCGCAACATAGACTGCCGCGACACGTCCTTTCCGCGCAATGAGCGCTTTCATCCTGCTTTCGTGGAATCGCTCAAAGGCTTTAAAACGATACGGTTTCTTGACTGGCAGCGGATAAACGACAACGCAGACGTCAGCTGGGCGACGCGGGTCAAGCCTGAATATTCCAGCCAGGTTACCGGTGGCGGCGTGTCAGTGGAGGACATGCTCGACATCGCCGACCGCGTGGGCGCCAACCCGTGGTTCATCATGCCCTACAAGGCGGATCAGGCCTATATCCGTCAGTTCGCCCATCTGGTGCATGACCGGATCGATCCGAGCCGAACCGTCTATGTCGAGCTGGGCAACGAGGTGTGGAACGACATGTTCGACGCCGCTCAGCAGGCAGAGCGCGAGGGTGTGATGCTGAAGCTCGCCCCCGGAGACCCAAAGCGCGCGCAAATGCTGCGCTATGCGGCAAAGACGCGCGACGCCATGAAGGTCTGGACCGAGGTGTTTGCGGACAGGCCCGGCAAGCTCGTTCGGGTCGCGTCAAGCCAGCATGCCTGGCATGACCTTTCGGAAATCATCCTGTCGAGCGGGGACACCGCCCAGTGGGTCGATGCGCTGGCGACGGCGCCGTACATCTGGATGGAACTGGATGGCATGGGGGCCGCCGATGTTGATCGGGTGTTCGCCCAGATGCCCGACGCGATAGAGAAAACCATGCAAATGGGTGAAAAAAACCGCGCAATTGCGGCCCGCTACGGCAAGTCGGTCATCGCCTATGAAGGCGGGCAGCACCTTGTCACGCGCGACATGGCCCTTGCACGTGCGATCCAGCGCGACCCGCGAATGGGCGACGTGTATCGGCGCTATCTTGCCGAATGGGACAGCCGCTTTGGCGGGCTGATGACGCTATACGCATCCAACGCCCCGATTTCGGAGTACGGATCGTGGGGGCTGACGGAATACGGCGGGCAACCCATCAACCAGGCGCCCAAGCTTCGCGCTGTCCGTGCATTCCAGGAACACGCCAAGTGATCCTTCGCTCGATCCCCGTCCCAATCGTCGCGCTGACCGGCCTGTCGCTGGCCTTGAGTTTGGCAACAGGCGGATATGCGACGATCAAGCCAAGCCTGTTCCTGGCGACTCTCAGCGCCATGGCTTGCGCGGTGTTTCTCTATTGCCTGAAGAAGGAAATCCGCCAGCCCATCGCGCTACGCATGGTGACGATTGCTGTTGCCTTGCCTTTGCTCGGCTGGTCGCTGCCCGCCTTGTGGCTGCTATTCGTCATCATGTGTTTATGGGTTCCGCTTGCTGCTGGCGGGCGTTTTGAGCTCTTTGCGCCGGTCTATCTGTTCAGCCTGCTGCTGCTGCCCGCTTTGGAAGTGATGATGAAGATCGGCTCGCTCGATCTCATGGGCTTCAGCGTGCACAATGGGCTGGCGGTAGGCGCAGCGGCGGCGATCTTCCTCAATCCGGCAAAGCCCCGACCCCGCCCCGAATGGGACGTGGTGGCCCTGTCCGTCGTGGTGCTGATCGCCCTCGCGCTCGTTCGCGGCACCAGCATGTCGCACCACATCAGGATGCTGCTCAAGATCGTGATGGACCTGGGCCTGCCCTATTACATCGTCAGCAGGGGGCTTCGCGACCGCAACAGTCTGCGCCTTGCCCTCGTCTGGCTGGCGGCGGGCGGGATAATCCTTGCCGCGATACTGGGTTTTGAGGTGCTGAAGGGCTGGCCGATCTACAACCAACTTTATCACATTTACCAAGTTCCGGCCACCATACTGGTGAAGGCCCGGGCCGGAATGCTCCGGGCCGGAGGTCCGTTTGTAGAGCCGACTTCGGCGGCGATGCTGCTCTCCCTCTGCACGGTGGCGCTCTATGTGGGCAGGGACTTCTTCCGCACGCGATGGCACTATTTCCTGATGATGGGCGCGGCGCTGGCGGGCCTGATGATGCCGCAGTCGCGCGGCGCGTGGATCGGGTTGTGCTTTGCCGTTGCCCTTTGCGATCTGATGCGTGGACGGTATTTTGTGCTGACGGCGAAGGCGCTGGCGCTGGGCGGTTTTGTGTCCTTGATGTTCCTCGGGGCCGCCTTTTCTCCCTACCTGTCCGAACAGCTTGGCCTTTCGGGCGGTTCGCGTGACACCACCGATTATCGCCAGCTCTTGCTTGACCGGGGCATGCAGGAGTTCTGGCATCATCCCTTCACCGGGGCATCGATGCCGGACCTGACCGTCAGGCTTGCCGATCTTGTGCAGGGAGAGGGCATTGTCGACTTCGTGAACACCTACCTCTGGATAGCGCTGATATCGGGCCTCATCGGCCTTTTCATCTTCATTGGCGCGTTCATCTATTTCCTGGTGAAGATCGCGACGACCGGCCGCTTCAAGGGACGCAGGCGCCGTGATGTGGAAGCAGGCGTGTTCGCTTTCGCCACCATCGCAATGTTCATGGAGATGTTCTTCTTCACGTCCTTCGGCACCCTCCCGGCCGTCTTTGCGTTCGTGCTGTTTGGCTTTGCAGCGGCGTTCATCCGGCAGCAGCAACCGGTGCGGCGGGCCAGACGGCGGGCGACCGAGCCTGTCGCTGAAACACCGACGGTGCTTTCGTCGAGCTAGGCGGGGCGGGCAGATGCCCAAGCCGGATCAATCGTCAGCTTTGTAGGGTGTCCTGATCGTCCCGTTTCGGGTCGGCTAAGCTTGATAGTAGCCCTTTGTGCCTGCCGTTCACTGCGAACATTTGGATGTGCAACTACTTTCCGCCCTCGCGCGGGTGCCCTACAAACCCTCTCGACCAGCGTTTTTCCGAGTGCAGTTATTGAGAGCTCCCTGGTGCAAAGCCACGGCAAATGCAGCTTCTTAGCGAGGGCGAGCAGTTATCCCTTTCCTACATCGCCACGCAGCGGCACGGTGAGCGGGCTATTTGTGCTCGCTCTTTGTCATCGTCGGTCCGTGTTTTTCCGCGCAAGGTGTAAACTTCTGCTTTTCGGATATGCCATTGTAAATACAATGTTTTTAACAAAATCCAAAGTTTACACAGTGTAACCTTTGTCAACTTTGCCGCACCGCCAGATCACGCGATCAGGGGGATGATCAGCCAGCTTCCTGCCGCGCCTATGGCCATGCCCGGGATGCCGGCGGCAAGGAACAGAAGCTCCTGCCGCATGTCGAGCAGGCCCGAGCGCCGCAGCTGGAACCATTTGAACAGCAGGGGCGGGATTTCCATCAGGCCCACCGCAAGGACAAGTCCGATGATGCCCCACAGCGCATAGCCAACCGATCCCAGGATCGCGAACCCGACGAACTTTACGATGTTCGCCTGGAACGTGACCCGGATATAGCCCGTGGCGGTAAGGGCTTCATTGCTGGCGTTGGAAGCCAGCGCGAAGAGTGACGAGATGGACATTATCTGAAGATAGGTGGCCGCAGTCGCATAGCGGGGGTCATAGAGGATATCGACGATCAGAGGGGCGCTGCCGATCAGGCCACCCGCCGCGAAACAATACAGCAACGAAGCGAGGCGGCGCTTGGCATAGAACAGCTCCTTCAAGTCCGGCAGCCCATCCCGCCATGAGTGTGAATAGTAAGGAAAAAGCACCCGACTCGCATAGGCGGAGGTGAAGGCCAGCGGAGCGGTCGCGAGATTTGCGGCAAGCATGTAGAAACCGAAATGATCGAGCGGCATCAACCGCGCCAGAACCAGTTTGTCGGTTTGCAGCAGCAACAGGGTGATGATGCTGGATCCCGTCACGAACCGGGCGAATTTCCACAGATCGTTGATGTATGTCCGATCGAACGCGGGCTTGCGGAAGGAATGGGGAAAAACTGCATAGCTTAGCGCTGATTTGAATGCGTTGCTTGCCAGCATGCTGACCAGAATGGCCCAGTAGTTGCGCCAGTAATAGGCCAGCACCACAGACACCGCGATCTGGAATGCCAGTGTCGCCAGTTCCAGCACCGAAAGACGCAGGATCATACGGTGCCGCAGTGCCGTCAGCAGGCTTAGCGATGCGACCCCCTCAAGCACAAAGGTAAAGGCCGAAGCCGCGATGACAGCCTCAAGCTCCTGCTTGCCGAACAGTGCGGCGACAGCGGGAGCAGTGGCGAGAACGGCCAGCGTCAGGATGACCGACCGGGCGACCTGCATCGTCCAGATCGTGTCCAGGAAGCGCGGCTTGTCGCCGTCCGGGTGGCGCACCACGAAGGCCTGGAAACCAAGATCGGACACCATGCCGAAAGTGAAGATGACCGATCCGATGATGCCGGCTATCCCGAAGACTTCGGGCACAAGCAGGCGGGTCAGGATCACGCTGCTGAGCGCGCGGAGGAAATTGGTCAGGATGACCGAGGCGACAACGACGTTGGTGTCGCGAAGGGTGAGTTCTTTCAGCCGCTGGAAGATCGACACCTTCGGCAGGGCCGGAATCTCTGCGAGCTCCGATGGGCTGGCGTGATTCATGCAGCTGCGCTCCGGATGGTTGCTTCCAGGCAGTCGAGAAGTCGATTGCCGACGGTTTCGATGGAGAATGTCGCTCCACAGTGCCTGCGCCCGTTGGCGCCCACCGTGGCGGTAAAATCCGGATGATCCATCATCCACGCCAGACGCTGTGCCAATGCGATCGGATCGCCAATCGGCGTGAGGAAGCCGGTTTTCCCGTCGCTGATGATCTCGCCGCTGGCGGACCATGCGGTCGAAATCATCGGCGATCCGGCAGCAAGTCCTTCTGCCAGTGCATAAGGGAAATTTTCGGCGCGAGACGCGATTACCGTTACGAACGCTTGCTGGCGGAGGGGGGCGATCTGTTCAGGCGTCAACGTGCCCGTCAATTCCACCCGGCTGGCAGCTTCGGGGGACAATCTGGCGCGGGCGTAATCTTCGAACGATGCGAGTTGGCCGGGCGTAACCTCAAGGCCGACCTCTGGGCCGACCAGGGTCAAGCGTGCATCGGGATGGGTTTGCAGCAGCCTGTCAAAGGCCAGCAGCATGGTGTCCGCGCCCTTTGCGTAGTCGAAGCGGCCCACCATCAGGATGCGATTGCGGTCACATCCTTCCAGCCGCCACCGCCTGCTTTCCGGGGTCAGGCGGATGGGGTTGGGGATCACTGCGTCGTGGGCACCCGGCGTGCGGTGATAGTTCTCACACGTGACGTTCATGATCGCCCGAGTCGGCGCTGTCAGGGTCGAGGATGATCGAACGGCCGCGCCCTCTGTCCTGCATCGTTGCTGGTCGATCAGCTTTTCCCGCGCGGTCCTTGGCTGGTCGGGCTTCAGGAAGCAGGGGCCGTGCAGCCGGGTTACGACCGGAACGCCGCTTAGCCGAGCGACGGTATGTGACCAGCCATAGCTCTCTTCCATCTCTAGGATGTCGATAGGCGCGATGCGGTGCGCGGTGCGGACCTGACCTGCGAGAAGGTGACCCCAGCCGGGTCGGCCGCCGTGCCATTGGTCCAACCGGCGCAGCGCCCGCCGCTTGATAAGGTCAAGCCCGCTCGCTTCCTCAATCGGGGGAAGCAGGGGTACGTCAGGGCCGTCGCTCGGATAAAGCCTGGCGTTGGACACGACCGATACCTTGTGTCCCTCGCCGACAAGGTGTTCCCTTATCGTGGAGACATAGCTGACGATGCCATTTGCAGCGCCTGCAGGCGGCCAATTGGGCGAATACAGCGCTATATGCACTGGCGGTGTCTCCGATGAACTTGCTGGAATTCTACCCTGCCGCCCCGTTTTGTGTCGATCATGAGAACTACCAAGGTAATTTCCACGGCTGGTTCCTGCGGTAACGGTGCAGGTTAATTGGCAGATACAAACATCGCTGTGATGTGACTGATTCAGTCAGGGTTGATCCTCATCAACGGGGCAGTGATGCAAGTGCTGAACTTTACCAATCTAGGGGGATACCGGTGCTTCGATACGGAGCAGTGCCGGGCAGCAGGCAACGCGCTTGCGGATCGGTACAAGGCAAGTCCGCCATTTCCGCATATCGTGATTGATGACTTCCTCGACGCCGATTTCCTGCAGACAGTGGCCGCGGAGTTTCCCGACAGTGCCGGACAGGACTGTTTCCTGCGCGATCAGGAGAAGCTGAAGTTCCAGTACCGCCCCGACGAATGCCAGGGCGCTTTCACGCGGATGCTTTTCGCAGAGCTGAATTCCCGCGCCTTCCTTGGCTTCCTGACAGAGCTGACGGGCATCAAGGGATTGATCGCCGATCCCTATCATGCGGGCGCCGGCCTGCATGAAACGAAGCGCGGCGGCTATCTTGGCATTCACGCCGATTTTCCCCGGCATGAGGAAATGCGCGTCAACCGGCGGCTGAACCTGCTGATCTATCTGAACGAGGATTGGCAGGATGAATATGGCGGTGCGCTTGAGCTGTGGGACAAGCGGATGCGCGCAGCCGCACAGCGAGTGCTTCCGGTGTTTGGCCGGGCGGTGATCTTCTCGACCGACAAGGACACGTTCCACGGCCATCCCGATCCCCTGTCCTGCCCGGAAGGCAGGTCGCGGAGGTCGATCGCCACCTATTACTCCACAGCGCGCGCCGAAGAGCAGCTCAACTATGAACGCACAACCGATTTCCGGCGGCGTCCGGGGAGCACTGACAAGCGCGACTGGGCGGTGTTCATGCACCATCTCAAGGCTGATTGGCTCCCCCCGGCACTCCAGCGGCGGAAGGGCGAAAGCCATGGTTGAGAGGGCAAGAGCATGAGCAGCGTGGTCGCGCTGGCGTGCTTCGCCGTGGCCGCGCTTGTCGGGTTTCTGGCATTTGAATGCCTGTTCGGGGCTGGCCGGCGTACTGTGGCGCCCCCCCA
>JBEVKC010000187.1:0-4784 GCA_040509895.1 Novosphingobium sp.
TTGCCGCATCGGCGGCATCCTTACGCGTGCCGTTGCCGACTGCCCACCGCCTTCAGGATCGTCCGCATGTCGACATCGAAATTCTACATCGCATTCACCTGGCTCGATCGCCAGTTGATCTCCACAAAGATGCACAAGGTTGTCTGGATTTTCCATCGTCATTGCCTCTAATTGCCGAGTCGAACCGCTGCAAAATTTCGCAGAAGGTCTTTTCAGCGACCCGCAAAGGCGAGGGCGAGACACTCTCCCCACATGTCGGCCTTTATCCTCTCCGCAACCCGCAGCGCGTTGGCGCCTATCGTCAGGCTGGGATTGACGCCGTTGGAAGTGGGCATGAACGAGGAATCCACGACAAACAGGTTGCGGGCGCCATGCATGCGGCAATCACGATCAAGCACGCTCGTGCGCGGGTCGTCGCCAAAGCGCACGGTCCCGCATGGATGAGCGAAGTTGAGCTGCGGTTCATGCGACATGAACATCCGGCGGAAACCGGAAAACGCCCCTGACATCGCACGCCGGAACGTCTGGCGCCGCGTCTCCAGTTCGTCGGTAAAAGCATATTTGAACGCGAGCAGGTCGGGGTTCGCCGGATCGGCGATCACCCTGTTTTCCGGATGGGGGAAGTCCTCAAGGATACCGACAAACAGATGGGCCGGGCCCAGGATCCCGGCGGCAATGAAGGCCGGGATGCGCAGCAGGTGATGCAGTGGACGGATGTTCCTGAAGGCAGAGGTGGCAAGGCGCGTCTGGGCGGCATAGAGCACGCGCCCATAACCTGCCTTCAGACCCATCGTCTGGACCAGCCCCAGCCGCTGCCCATCCCGATAGTACAGGTCGCGAAAGCTGATCGAGCGCTGGGCCGGTTCGTCGCGTGCAGACTTGTCGGCGGTCCAGACCGCCAGGATTTCGCTCAGGTGGAACATCAGGTTGCGTCCCACCATGCCATGGCGATTGCCCAGCCCATCGGGCCATGCCTCGCTGGTTGATCGCAGCAGCAGCGAGGGCGATCCAAGGCCGCCAGCCGCAAGGACGTAAACGCGCGCCGAAAGGTCGAACTGCTGCCCATCCTTGAGGCAGGTTATCGACGTGAGGTCCTCCTCCGCATTGATGCGAAGCACGGTGCAGTTGTCTAGCAGCTCGGCACGTCCGGTTGCCAGCGCGGGCAGCACACCGGCGCTGCGGCCGTCCATCTTGCAGCGTTTGGGACAGCGGGTACCAAAGCAGCCTTGGCAACCCGGCACAAAGCGCGCCGCCATCTGGGTCTGGTATGGATGCAATCCCGCATCGCGCAGCCGCTGGGAGAGACGCCGCTCACCCGGAGTATGGGGCCGGGGTGAGTACGTCAGCGGATCGGGATTGGCGGCCAGCGGATCAAGTTCGCCGTTGATGCAGAAATACTCCTCCGCCCTCCTGAAGTAAGGCGCGAACTCGGCATAGCTGACAGGCCAGCCTCCGGTCGGGTGCGGACGCAGGGCGGTGTGGTCGATGTCCGCACGCTCGGGCCGCTCAAGCGTGGCCGCATAGCGAAGCGAGGTTCCGCCAACACCGGCGCCGATCACGCTCTCCACCTCTATCGCACGGCCGCCAAATTGGCCGGCCAGGGCCTTGGGCCACCAGCCTTCGTCAAGCCGCGCCGCCGGAGTTGAAACTTCCCCTGACAGATCGGCGGAGGCGGTGTCCCCGAAGTCCTTGCCCTTTTCGATGATGAGGACGCGAAGGCCAAGCTCAGCCAGCCGTCGGCTGACCAGCCCCCCGCCCACGCCAGAGCCCATGACAATGACGTCCCATTCGGCATTCAGAACTTCCGGCATCACCACAACGCTCCGCCCCTGCCTTGAAAGCACCCCAGCGAAGCGACTTGAACGCGTCGGGTTTTTCCGAGTGAATTTCGATTCCTCTCACCATACCGGCGTCAAAAGTGGCGCACATTCGCAATTCTCGTTCCGAAGAATCGGGAGAGCCTGTGCAAATCTCACAGCCAAGTCAGAGGTTTCCTGTTGGGGGACTATGCGATACCTCTCGCCGTAAAGGCACTGGTCCGAAAAGAGGGGCGCCCATGAATCGACGCTTGCCACTGCTTGCCATGATAGGCCTTCTGGGCGGGTGCATGACCCTTCCGCCTGAAGCCCGGGTTAGCTGCGACGATGCATCGCGCCCGCACATCCGGCTGTCTGCCGACGGCAAGTCCTACACATCCGAAATCGACGTGCTGACCTACAATATCGAAGGGCTGCCCTGGCCGGCACGCCGCAACCGCACCCCTTTCCTGGAAGAGATCGGCCAGCGGCTGGCAACCTTCAGGTCCGCTGGCGAAGGGCCCGACATCATCGTTTTCCAGGAAGTGTTCAGCAATGCCGCTTCGCGCGCGGTGCAGGCCACGGGCTATCGCTCTGTAACATCCGGTCCGCGGGCGGGATCGCGGCAGGCGCCCAATACCGAGGGCCAGCTGCCGGGGAGCCGCAGCATCCTGAAGGGCGAAATCCGCCCCAATTTCCTGTCGAGCGGGCTTGCCATCGCCACCGACTATCCCATGCTGAAAGCGGCCTACAGACCCTTTGCGCGCGGAAGCTGCGCGGGTTTTGACTGCCTGTCGAACAAGGGCGTGGTCTTTGCCCAACTGTCGATCCCCGGCATCCCGGGCACTGTGGACATCTTCAACACCCACATGAATGCGCAGCGTGCGTCGGGCGTGCCCGTGGAACGGCACGCACCTGCACATGCGCGGCAAACGGCAGAGCTCGCCCAATTTGCCCGCGACCATGGCGCCATGGATACGCCGATCATTGCAGCCGGCGATTTCAACATGCGCAATTCCGACGTCCGGTTCTACACATTCACCTACAAGGTTCCGCTGGAAAACGTTCACCGCGTTTGCAGCGAAAATCCGGAAGCCTGCGACATCAGGCAGGAATGGCCTCATGATGACCAGTGGCGGCGCGTCCAGAACCTGCAGTTGTTCAGCTCATCCGACGTAGTGAAGGTGCGGCCCATCCGGGTCGAGGGCATGTTCGACGGCGGGCCGAGCGGCCCCGTCCTGTCCGACCACAACGGCTTTCGCGTTGTCTATGAGTTCAGCTGGCCCGTCGCGGCGAGCCTGCCGCCCGCCTGCCCGTTTACACCGGGGGCAAACCCGCTGGCGCGCTGAAGTGGTCTTTCCAAGTCCCTTCGTGGCGAATTCGGGACCAACGCCTGTTCTCTACCATCGACGCGGCGCCTTTCCGCCGAAATAATGGCCGCTCCTGATCAGGGGGCCGAACGATGCACGCCTTCGCCCGCATCCTTGTGACCATTGCACTTGCATCGGCGGGCGGAAGCGCGCTGTTCAGTGCAACTGCGCCGCTTCCCCCACCCCCTGACGGCGTTGTCGTGACCGACGATGCGTTTCTCGACTCCCTCGGCATCAATGTTCACGTCAACTACAACGATGGCGCCTATGCCAACCTTGGCAAAATGGCGGATGACCTTCGCTACATCGGTTTTCGCCATATCCGCACCCATGCCGGCGGCGGGCCGGTCCCGCTGTCGAGCTATGTGCGGCTCGGCAATTCCGGCCTGCGCTTCAACCTGATCGCCCACACGAACACGCCAGCCGACGTGACGGTGAATTTTGCTGCCGCGCTGATCAAGCAGGCGCCCGGTTCTGTCGCCAGCATCGAGGGCTTCAACGAGATCAACAACTGGCCCGTCACCTATCGCGGCCAGACAGGCGAAAACGCGGCGAGGGCTGCCCAGGCAGAGCTATATTCCAAAGTGAGGACGCGAGCCGACATGCTGCGCGTGCCCGTGGTCTATTTCACTGGCGGAACCGCGGTTTCCGACCTTAAGGGCATGGCCGACATGGCCAACGTCCATGCCTATAACAACAACGCCACGCAGCCCGGTCCGTGGATTACCCTCTCCATGCGGCAGTTTACCGGCAAGGCGGCGCAGGCTCCCCGGATGAACACCGAGTTTGGCAATTTCGCGCTGCCGCAGGGCTGGCCGGCAGGCAAACCGTGGTGGAGGGGCGGCACCGTGCTGGGCGTCGATCAGAACACTCAGGCCCGGATCGTCCTCAATGGTTTTTTCGAGGGGACTGCGCGCGGATTCAGGCGCAGCTTCGTCTATGAATTGCTGGACGAAAAGCTCGATCCGGCAATGAAGATCTCCGGGATGCATTACGGCCTCTTCACATTCGCGCACCAGCCCAAAACCGCAGCGAAGGCGCTGCACAACCTGACCGGTTTCCTGCGCGAAGCGGCTTCATCGACCGGCGGGACGGTCACGGCCAGAGTGGAAGAGAACTCCGACAGCATCGGCTGGGTCGGCATCCGCCGCAAGGATGGCAGCCTTGTCCTCGCCATATGGAACCGCTCTCCGCTCTGGCGCTGGAACCAGCAGTCGAGCACTCCGGTACAGAGCGCCATGATGTCCGCGCCCATCCGGGTGACTTCGAACAACGCCAAGCTACAGGCAATCGCGTTCGATCCGCTTACAGGCACGCGCCGCACGCTCGATTCGGTCGTCGCGGGCTACTACGACCTGTCGGTGCCGAACTATCCGCTGCTGGTCTGGCTGAAGAGCAGTTAAGGGACGCGAACAGATTTTGCTGTAGTTCGAATGTCAGCTTTCGGGATGTCCTTAGTGCCGCCCCAATGTCTGGAATGTTGGGGATTGTGTTGAAAAACTCCGTCTTGAAGTAGCGGCCATGTGCTGATTCAATCTCCGCAAGCGAGTGGAGATGAGCCGATGATGGGTGAGCGGACGGTGGCGCAAGAAGCGCTGTTTTACAGCTTCAACATCGA
>JBEVKC010000188.1:0-6244 GCA_040509895.1 Novosphingobium sp.
ACCGCTAGACGAAGGGGCCGTCCTTTGCATCGCCTTGCTTCACCAAGCACCTGCCCAGAGGCAGATATTGGTGACCCCTACGGGAATCGAACCCGTGTTTCAGCCGTGAAAGGGCCGCGTCCTAACCGCTAGACGAAGGGGCCGTGCCGGCAAGCGCCGGGGCGTTGGGGGCCATTAGGGAAGGCGGGCATAAGGGTCAAGCGGCTTTTCGAAAATACATTCAATCTGCCCAGGCAGCGTCTTCTACATGCAGTTCGGCCTGTGGTCTGCTTGCCCAGTCATCAATGCGCGCGCGCCCTGCCAGCCACATTTTTCGGCCGCTCGCACCATTGAGAAGTGCTTGACCCATGGGGGTTTCAGCGGAACGGAAAGCGATGGCCTTGAACCCCGCGCCATCGTCACCCCGAACGATGAGGCGCAAGTGGTCGGTACCAACCACATCGGCCTTTACCAATCGCACCGGCCCGACCGCCACGCGCGGTCCCGGCCATCCGACGCCATATGGGCCGGCGCTTTCCAGAGTTTCCACGAGCGACGGCGATAATCCTCCCGGTGAAAGCGCAAGGTCAAGCAACAGCGACTGGCTGGCCCCAGCAGCGGTGACCGCAGCACCCAGGCGATCATCCAGCCATTCGCCCAGCGCTTCTACCATGTCGGGTGACACTGTGAGGCCAGCTGCCATCGCATGGCCACCCCCGGCGACGAGCAATCCTGATTCGCGAGCTGCGATGATTGCGGCGCCCAGGTCGACGCCGGTGATCGAGCGGCCAGAGCCCTTGCCGTTGCCCGATTCGTCCGCGTCCAACGCAATAACCAGCGATGGCTTGCCCGTTTTTTCCTTTATCCTGCCAGCAACTATCCCGATTACGCCGGGGTGCCATCCCCGTCCGGCAACAACCATAACGGCCCGGTTGTGCTGGCGTTCGATCAAGGCTTCGGCTGCTTCCTGCACGCCCGCCTCGATGGCGCGGCGCTCTTCATTGAGCTGAGACAGCTGCGCGGCGATGGCGCGGGCCTCGTCTGGATCTTCAGTGGTGAGCAAACGAACGCCCAGCGTTGATTCGCCCACGCGTCCGCCTGCGTTTATCCGAGGGCCGAGTGCGAAGCCGAGGTCGCTGCAAACCGGCGCCCGATTAAGACGGCTAGCGTCGATCAGCGCAGCCATTCCGGTATTTTCCCGGCGAGCCATCACTTTGAGGCCTTGCGCCACGAATGCGCGGTTCAGTCCGTGGAGCGCAGCAACGTCGGCCACTGTCCCCAGTGCAACCAGGTCAAGCAGGGCAAAGAGATCGGGCTCTGAACGCCTACTGAAAAAGCCGCGCTGGCGAAGCACGCGCACTGTCGCCACGGCAAGCAGGAATGCAACGCCTACGGCGGCCAGATGGCCGTGCGCCACCCCGATCTCGCTCTCATCCAGCCGGTTCGGATTCACCAGCGCCGCGGCCCTGGGCAGTTCGGCCGAGCATTTGTGATGATCGACAACAATGACGTCGACACCGGCTGCGTGAGCCATGGACAAAGCCTCATGCGCCATGGCCCCGCAGTCGACAGTGACGATCAGGCTGCTGCCTTGCTCGGCGATGCGAACCAGTGCTTCACCGGAAGGACCATAACCCTCCAGCAATCGGTCGGGGATGTAGTACCGGGCATCGTGTCCCAGCATCCGAAGCAGGCGGATCAGCAAGGCGGCACTGGTTGCGCCATCGACGTCATAGTCGCCGTAAATCGTTACGGTTTCACCGGTGAGCACGGCCTGGGCAAGCCGCTCGGCAGCGGTGTCCATGTCGCGGAACTCTGACGGATCGGGCAAAAAGCCACGCATCGAAGGCTGGCGATGGCGCTCTATGTCGTCTGGCGAGACGCCGCGCGATAGCAGGAGTTGGGTAACAATATCGGTATCAAGTCCCGCAGGACCATCACCAACGTCCATATTCCCGCCCCGCCAGCGCCAAGCCTTGCCGCCTAGCGAGGACTGAATACCGAATATGAATGTTTGGGGGGAAATCATGCGGCAGACCTAACGGATTGGGCGGCGCCGGAAAAGCGGACTGCGTTTCAATGCTGTCGGTAATTGACAAGACGGCGCATACGGCGTTGGCTACATTGCAGTATCTGGGAACAGGGGATTTCGTCCGATGCACATGCGCAGGATTACTGTTGTCACGCTTGCGGCTGGCGCCGCTGTTGCCAGCGTCGCAATTCCGATCATGGCGCAGCAGCGTCCCGCAAGCGGGCCGGTCGCCCGTTACGACATGCGCGCCGGTACGATTTCCGGGATGGGCGCCATGGGTCAGATGAATGTGATGTCGATGATGCTGGGCGGCGGAAAATCGAACAACGCGCAGCACGAACTTCTCTTGCGCCTGGGTTCCTCGAATGCAGCGACTGGTGGTGCTCCGGCCGCTGCCCACTACATGCCTCCGGCAGCGAAGCTTGGAAAGTCAGTCGCCCTCGTCACTCCGCGCGAAGAAAGGGGGCCGGACAGTTTTCCAGGAGAAAAGCCCAAGGGGCGGCTGCTTCTCTATTGGGGCTGCGGTGAACATGCCCCCGCAGGCCAGCCTGTTGTGCTGGATTTTTCCAAACTTGCGGCAGGACAGGTTCCCCAGGGGCTGTGGACTACCTCGATCCCGGCGGATTGGGGGCCGACGCTGACAAACAGCAAGACTTTCGGGCGTTGGCCGGCAGAGGACGGCAAGTACGCAAAGCCGGATTCTTCATTGATCGGGCCGCACCGGATTGCTGGCAACTATTCGCCTGAAATCTCCTTCACGCTGAAAAAGGACTTCATGGCGCCGCTCAGCGTCAGGACTACGGCAAATGCCAGCGGATCGACGTTGGTGAGTTGGACCGGGATCGCAGACGCCACCGGGTACTCAGCCTATGTCTTTGGCGGAAAGCAAGGGCCGGGCGGACAAATGGGCGACATGGTGATGTGGACCAGCAGCGCATCCCGCCAGTTTGGCGGCGGACTGTCCGACTGGCTGTCGCCATCGCAGGTCGCACCTTTGGTGCGTGACCGCACCATCATGGCGCCGACTGCCACCAGTTGCGTCGTACCGGCGGAAGTGAAGCGCGACGCGCCCGATTTCCGCTTTGGAACGCTCACTGCATTTGGGCCGGAGGAGAATTTCTCCTACCCGCCGCGGCCTGCCGATCCCAAGGCGGCGTGGAATCTGGAATGGACATCGCGCGTGCGGCATCGCTCGACAAGCAGTTGGATGGACGCCCAAGGCATGTCGATGGGTGGTGCCGGGCAGGCGCAGCAAGAAGCGACGCCTGAGGCCGGCCAGAAAAAGTGCAAGCCCAAGGGCGGCCTGGGCGGCATGCTGGGCGGCGCGATCGGGCTGCCCACCGGCTGCTGAGCCTTGCTGGCCATCGTCTGGCATAGCCGAACCGGCGCCGCTCGTGCGATGGCGGCGGCGGCACGAGACGGCGCGGGTGACACAGGCGTTCTTATCCGGGCGGAGGAGGCGCGGGTAGAGCAACTGTTGGAAGCCGGCGGTTACCTTTTCGTCTGCCCGGAAAATCTTGCCTCCATGTCGGGTGTGATGAAGGAGATGTTCGATCGGTCTTATTATCCCCTGCTCGGAAAGATTGAGGGGCGGCCATATGGCACGGCCATCGCTGCCGGTTCTGATGGGCACGGCGCACAGGCACAGATTGATCGCATCGTCACCGGATGGCGGCTCAGGCGCGTAGCAGATCCGCTGATCGTCAACATGGGCGCGCAGACGCCTGAGGAGATTCTCGCCCAAAAAATGGTTCCGCCAAAGGAGCTTGATCGCTGCCGCGAGTGGGGCGCTGCACTGGCAGAGGGACTTCGCCTCGGCATTTTCTGAGGAGAACGCTCCAAAGTGGAACAAAAGGGGTAGCTAGAGGCTGGACGTTCTGGCCGTAATGGTGCCAGACCATTTTGGCGGCGGCCATGGAACTGCCGAGAATCGCGAGGGGGCGGCATCTGGTTTCGGAAAGGGCAGAAGGCGTCTTGTCGCTGCTCTACGCCGCGGGGGAACGGCCCACCGCGGACGACGTCGCGCGGCTGCTGGACGAGCCTGTCGATGGTGGGGGTCAGGGTGCGCGGATCAGTCACCGGCCGGATGAATCGGAAGGTTGGGTTGAACTGCTCGCCAGCGGTCTGACATTTGACCTGTCGGGCCTTGCTCCCGCGCCTGCAAAGCGTCCGGCGCCATCAGCGCACGTTTTCGGCTTGTCCGCGGATGTAAACGGGCCTGCGCTTGAAGCAGTGCTGCTGACGCCCGGTGAGCATACGGTCCCCGGTGCAGCGATGCTGCCAATCGTCCGGGTAATGTGTGGGCTTGGCGCACGGCTTGCTTCTCTTGGCAGCGTTAAAGCGATTTGTTGGAACCCGGCGCGAAGCTGGATGGAGCCCGCATATTTCAAGCGGATCGTCGCGAGCTGGCTTGGGGGAGGGGCGTTTCCTGCCTTGGGCCTTGCCGCACTTTCCCGCACGCCAGACGGTGCACTGCAAAGCTACGGTCTTGCCTTTTTTACCGGTCAGGAGATGCGGGTGGATGCGCTGCCCGGTGAACCTCCCGCCGCGACGGCAAAGTTGGCAATCCGGATGATGGACTTGATCGTTCGGCAAGGGCGCGTGCGGGAATCGTTTTATGTGCCAGGACCAGACGGCAAGTTGCTTCATGCCGAGCCATCGCCTGGGGGCGAGATAGTATTGGTTCGCCGCGGCGAATGAGCAGTGCTCCGCCGAGGGTGCGGAATGTCATTCCCTTTCGCGCCGTCAACCGGCCGGGAGATTTTGACTACGACAATGGGTTGCAACGTCATCACATCTTGCCCCGACAGCTTCTGACGGAGCGAAGTTTTGGCTCATTGTTCGATACGATCGGCCGCGAACGTATTGGATTCGATGATTTTCGGACGAATGGGCTGCTATTGCCTGCAAATGACATCGCAGCAGTGCGGATCGGCTTGCCGCTACATCGCGGCCCACACCGCAACTACAATGAGCTTGTCATTGCGCGGGTCGGACAGATCGAGGCCTCTTGGTCCACGATCCGGGCAAGGAGTCCGGAAGCGGCTCTTGCCGAGGCACTGATGCGGTTGTCGCTGTTGCAAAAGACGCTTCGCCGGCGTCTGCTGAACCCGCTTCGCGACCGCTTTGTTCTCAATCGTAGCGATCCCTTCAGCCAGGCGTTCGATTTTGCCGAACTCGATGACATGGCCGATGCACTTTGGCCCGAAACCGATGCGATTCAATTGGCGGACGAAGCGAGTCTTACGGATACCTCGCGCTGAGCCTGCAGGTATTCAGCTTCAAGGCGCTCAACGCGTTCGGCAACGCTCGTCACGGATTTAACAGCGCCGATGCCTTGGCCAGAACCCCAGATATCTTTCCACGCCTTGGCCGCCGTGTTGCCGCCCGAGCCGAAGTTCATCTTGCTGGCGTCGCTTTCCGCCAGGTTGTCGGGATCAAGCCCGGCGGCAAGGATCGATGGCTTCAGGTAATTGCCATGAACGCCGGTGAAAAGGTTTGTGTAAACAATGTCCGATGCCTGGGCGCTTACGATGCATTGCTTGTGCTCATTGCTCGCGCTCGCTTCATGCGTCGCGATCCAGGGGCTGCCAATATAGGCGAAATCCGCGCCCATGGCCTGTGCGGCAAGGATGGAGCGGCCCGTGGCGATAGCTCCTGAGAGGGCGACCAGTCCATCGAACCACTCACGAATTTCCTGCATCAGGGCGAAGGGTGATTGTGATCCAGCGTGGCCGCCTGCACCTGCGGCAACCGGGATCAGCCCGTCCGCACCCTTTTCGACCGCCTTGCGTGCAAAGCGATCGTCGATCACGTCATGGAGGACGATCCCGCCCCAATCATGAACGGCCTTGTTCACATCTTCCTGTGCGCCGAGGGAAGTGATGACGAGCGGCACCTTCCACTTGGCGCAGATAGCCAGGTCTTCATTCAGGCGGTTGTTCGTCTTGTGGACTATCAGGTTGACGCCAAACGGCGCTGCCGGACGATCCGGGTTCGTGGCATTGTGCGTGGTCAATTCGCCGGTGATCTGGCGCAGCCATTCGTCAAGCTGGGAAGCCGGGCGGGCGTTCAGCGCAGGAAAGGTGCCGACGATGCCCGCCTTGCACTGGGCAATGACAAGGTCCGGTCCGGAAATGAGGAACATCGGAGAAGCGATGATGGGCAGGCGGAGGTGATCGAAAGGCGCAGGCAGCGGCATCGGCAAGTCCGTTTAATCGAGCGATTAAACGC
>JBEVKC010000189.1:0-15217 GCA_040509895.1 Novosphingobium sp.
CGTGGAGTGCTGCTGGAGCCGACGGCGTGGTCAATGCAGTATTTGGCGAGCAAGGAGTATTGGCGTCACCTTGGCATCCGAATGAGGAAGAGCGCGCTCGGATTACCAAACTATTGACTGGCGTCACCGGCAAGGAACCGGAGTGAAGTCGACGCAGACTTTCTGGATCACTTGGCGCCGGCCGGATCTCCGGCACAATGTTCCAGGAAAGCTTGCGGCGAATTCTTGAGCTTCGCTGTTCGGCCCCTGATCCTCAATCCCAAGCATCTGGCAGACGGCAAAGAACAAATTCAAAGGGAGATTAGAATGGACAACGACATCCACGCCCCCCAAAAACTCCGGGTAGTGCAGTGGGCAACGGGCACGGTCGGGCGGAGCGCGTTGCGTGCTGTAATCGGCCATCCGCAAATGGAACTGGTGGGCGTGCGCGTCTATTCTGCCGCAAAGGATGGGATGGACGCAGGCGAAATTTGCGGCCTTCCGCCCATCGGGGTCAAGGCGACCAGCGATATCTCCGAGATTCTCGCCCTCAAGCCCGATTGCGTAATCTACATGCCGGACCGTACCGACATAGATGATGTCTGCCGGATTCTCGCCAGCGGCGCCAACATTGTCACCACCCGCGCCGAGTTTTTCAACCCGCAACAGATGGACAGCGCCTTGCGTGAGCCTGTTGAGGCAGCATGCCGTCAGGGAAACACGTCGATCCATGCAAGCGGTAGCAGTCCGGGTTTCATTACAGAGGCCTTTCTGCTTCCTTTGCTCTCGCTCCAACGGCGGCTCGACCTGCTGACAATCGACGAGTTTGCTGATTGCGTCGACACGTGTTCGGAAGACATGCTGCTGAACATCATGCGCTTCGGTGCGGCACCGCAGGACTTTGCCGCGATGGAGTTCACTGAGCGCGATACGGTATTCGGGCACTCGCTTTCCGTAATCGCGAGCGCGATTGGCCTGCCCATCGATGACCTTGAAGTGACCAGCGAGTTCGCCACCACGCGCAGTCCGGTAAAGTTGCACACTACGACAATCGATGCAGGAAGTGTGGGCGGTCAGCGGCATACAGTTACCGGGATGCACAACGGCAGGCCCGTGCTGCGCTTCCGCTCGAACTGGTTTGTGACGACCGACCTCGATCCGGCGTGGGATTTGCGCGAGGATGGTTGGCGCGTCACGGTCGAGGGCGACACCCCGCTCGACATAGTGGTCAACTTCCCGATCGGCAACGATCCGGAAACCCGTGCGCGGATCATGCCCAACGTCACTGCACACCGCCCGGTCAACGCGATCCCTGCAGTCTGTGCCGCACCGCCGGGAATTCGCACGACCGCCGACCTGCCGCAACTCGTGGCGCAGCTGGGGGATCAATAATGAGCGACAAGCAGGTGCCGGCGAGGCACCGTCGGCGGTCAGGTTGCGCCAAGCTTGCCTTGGGCGGCGTCGCAGTGCTTGCGCTCGCTGGTGGCGCCTACATGCTCGCGAACCGGCAGCCTGCGCCGGTTCCTGTTACATGGGCGCCCAACGCAATGAAGGCGCTCGGCACTGTCAGCGACCGCTACCTGTCGTACAACGTCGAAATGGTAGAAGTGACCGGTGGCCGTTTCTGGCGGCCTTACAAGGACGGCAAGCGCGAAGGCGACGACCGTTACGAATATCGCCCGCCGTTCGACCTTTCCAATCCACGCCTTGTAAAGCTCGCAGCAGCTCTTGGACCTGCTTATGTCAGGTTCAGCGGAACCTGGGCGAACGCAACTTACTTTGATCCTGACGGCTCGAGCGGAGCCAAAGCGCCGCGCGGATTCGATACGGTCCTGACGGGCGATCAGTGGCGCGGGGCTGTCAATTTCGCCAAGGCGACCGATGCGCAGATCGTCACATCATTTGCGACCAGCCCGGGAGTGCGCGATGAAAAGGGCGTCTGGCAATCTGCTCACGCCGACCGGTTTATGGCCTTTAACAAGGAACTGGGCGCAGAGATCGCTGCTGCCGAGTTCGCGAACGAGCCGGAAACGGTGGAGCTGACCCAGGCTCCCAAGGGCTATACGCCGGCCGACTATCGCCGCGACTTCGGCCGATTCCACGACTGGATGCGCAAGGCATCTCCCAAGACTCTGATCCTCGCTCCCGGCGCGGCCGAATTGGGTGAGCCGACCCAGTTCCTCCGCCGGTGGGCATCGGGCTATACCGTGTTCGATCGTGACGATCTGATTGTGCCCGGTCGTCACCGGCCCGATGTCGTCTCGTTTCACTTCTATGGCGGGGGTTCGCAGCGGTGCGGTGAGATACCGGTGCTGGGCTATGCCAAGAAAGACGCACTTAGCGAAAGCTGGCTTGGCCTGGTAGACAAGGCGATCGCGACGACCGCCGCGCTCCGTGACAAGGTTGCGCCTGGCGCGCCGCTCTGGCTGACCGAGACCGGGGAGACCGCCTGCGGAGGCAACCCCTGGGCGGCGACCTTCACTGACGTGTTCCGATTTACCGATCAGGTCGCCCGGTCGGCCCGGCAAGGCGTGCAGGTGTACCTCCACAATACCCTCGCCGCGAGCGACTATGGCCTGATCGACGAAACGACACATGCCCCGCGACCCAATTATTGGGCGGCCTGGCTGTGGCGCAACTTCATGGGAACGAAGGTGCTCGACGCGGGGAAAGGGACGACCGGTCTTCATGTCTATGCACATTGTCTTCGTGGCAAACCCGGCGGAGTGGCAGTGCTCGCGATCAACCTCGACGAGCGCACTGGACGGGCGCTGCGGCTTCGTGCTGCCGCGCAGCTTTACACACTCAGTCAAGGGCGCACGCCTGCGGAGGCGTCGCTTAACGGTTCGCCTTTGGCGCTTGGATCTGACGACAGCTTCCCTGCGCTGCACGGCACGCCGACCAAGCCCGGGTCACTGGAATTGCCGCCTGCGAGTATCAACTACCTTGCGTTTCCTGACGCCAATAATGCTGCGTGCTTTTGATAGCAGGCTGACGCCGAGACCTCCGCGGCAGGATGACAACCTGCCGCGGCAGGCTTAGCCTCGCGTGGGCAAGCCCAACATTAACCAGCCCTCGGTCGTGGTGCAGACGAACTCGCTGGCATGGCCCACTCCAGCGGTGGCATCGACAAGTGTTGAGTTGATGCCAAGGTCATCAGCCTCTCCGCGCCTGCCATTATCTTTCAAACGGACGAATGTTGGCCAAATTGTTAGCTCCAGGCCCCGGCTATCAATCTCTGGTAAGGCAATAAAGGTTGGTGCCGCGAAACGGCCGAATTCGTTGCCTGTTACGTTCCCCGTCCATCGCATCCTGCCGCATGCTTGGTCAGCTGGTCTGTTCGGTCAGGCTCCTTGCTCGGCCTCGTATGGATCTTCAGGCTTAGTGATCAGGCGGGCAAAGACTGGCGTTATGCGGTTTTCGATCGCTTCTATCAGTTCGTAGAACGCGGGCACGAAGATCAACGACAGCGCCGTGGAACTGATGATTCCGCCGACGACAGCAAGTGCCATTGGTTGGCGCGCTTCCGATCCTTCGCCCAATCCGAGCGCGGTGGGCAACATACCCGCAATCATCGCGACCGAGGTCATGATGATGGGGCGCGTGCGTTCGGCGCATGCGGCTTTCAGGGCATCGCGCATGGCAAGGCCGCTGCGCTCCGCTTCGATCGCGAACTCGACCAGCAGTATGGAGTTCTTGGCGCAAAGGCCCATCAGCATCAGGAGCCCGATGAGCACTGGCAGGTCCAACGGAAAGCCCGTCAACGTCAGAGCACTGAATGCACCGATGAGGCTCAGCGGCAAGGCGCCCATGATGACGACGGGCTTGAAGAAGCTGCGGAACAGCAGGACCAGTACCGTGAACGTGAGGGCGATACCGGCCAGCAGCGCAAGGATGAAACCGACGAACATCTCGCCGATCATCTGGCTCTGGCCTTCCTGAGCTTGGTGCACACCCTTGGGCAGGTTACGCATGATCGGCAGCCCTTGGACATCGCGCAATGCGGAGCCGACAGGCGATCCGACGGCTAGGTCCGCCTCAATTGCTACCCGGCGCTCACGCCCAAAGCGGACGATGCGGCCTGGACCGGCGCGGAACTCTACATCGGCGACGCTGGACAGGGCCGTGGTGCGTCCATCGATGGTCGGGACGCGAAGGTTGGTGATAGCGTCCAGATCGTCTCGCATGCCTTCGGGCAGTCGAACCCTAATCGGCAGGCGCTGCTCGCCTTGCGAGTATTTCGCGACCGATGCGTCGATATCGCCGATGGTCGCAATCCTCAGAACATTGGCGAGTGTACGGCTATCGACGTTCAGCCGTGCTGCCTCCACCGGCCGCGGGGTGATGATAAGTTCCGGCCCCGGGGCTGATGGGCTCGGCCGCGGATCGGAGATTGAAGGCAGGGACCGCATTTCGCGCAAAAGCTGCATCTGCGTCCGCTCAAGCGCGACTGAATCCGATCCCGCCAGGACGACGGACACTGGAGCTTGGCCAAAATTGCCCTGATTGTAGAAGCGCGCATCGGGTATCGAACGCAGCTTGGGCGCAATGCGCGCCTGGAACTCGTCGGAAGTTTTGTCACGGTCTTTGCGCAGCACGACCGTCAGGGTGCCAGTCCGGACGTCGGCTGCGCTGCCCATGAACGAACCGCTGGTCGAGCCGACCTGTGCAAACACCTGCTCGGTGTCCGGCTCCTCCATCAACAGCCGAGTGGCTTTCTGAACCGCCGCTTCCATGTCGCCCCGGTCGGCACCCGGCGCACCCTCGATTGCGATAAAGGCATAGTCCCGGTTCTGTGTTGGCTGGAAGCCTATCGAGAGCATGCTCGCGAGGAACATGGCGAAGACGAACAGTCCGATACCGATTGCCATGCTCGTCTTTGGCCGTGCGAGCGCCCAGTCCAGCACGCGATCGTGGCGTGGGTGCAAACCAGCGCCCTTGCTGACCGTCCCGCGTTCGTGATGCGGAACGAGGAAATATGCCGCCAGCAGCGGCGTCAGAAGGCGAGCGACGACCAGTGAGAACAGCACCGCTACCGCAACCGTCAGGCCGAATTCCTTGAAGAACTGCCCCGCTTCACCGGGCATCATGGAAACGGGCGCAAAAACCGCGACGATCGTGAAGGTGGTAGCGATGACGGCAAGTCCGATGGCGTCGGCACCAATGAGCGCGGCCTGATAGGGCGTTTCGCCGCGCTCGATACGCTTCTCGATGTTCTCGATCTCGACGATGGCGTCGTCGACCAGGATCCCGATGACCAGGGTAAGCGCCAGCAGGGTGATGCCGTTCAGGCTGAAATCCATGGCGGCCATGAAAATGAAGGTCGGGATCAGCGAGAGCGGCATGGCGGTCGCTGCAATCAAGGTTGCGCGCCAGTCCCGCAGGAAGACCCACACCACGATAATGGCGAGCAAGATGCCCTCAAGCAGGACATGCACCGTCGAACGGAAGGAGCGATGCGTCAGGTCCGCGGTTCGGGAGATCGGCGTGAAGGAAACGCCGGGGTGGCTGTCAGCCAGCCGGGCGATGCTCTGCTGGACGGCCTGATCCACTGCAACGTCGCTGGATGCGCTAGTCTTCGAAACCTGGATTGCCACGACCGGGCGGCCATCAAGCCGCGCAAAACCGCGCACTTCGCTCTGGCCGTCGCCGACCTCGGCAATGTCGGAAAGCCGCACAAACCGGCCCTGTACCGGAATGGAGAGATTGCGGATGCCTTCCACGTCGGCAGCTGAGCCTATGACACGGATTGTTTGCTCGACGCGCCCGATCGTAGAACGGCCGCCGCTGCCATCGACGTTGAAGGCGGCCAGCGCCGAATTGACCTGCGCAGCGGTAACATCCAGCGCTGCCATGCGTGACGGATCGACGATGACGTTGATTTCGCGAGTGGCGCCGCCGATCCGCGAGACGCGCGCAACGCCAGGTTCGGCCTGCAGGGTGCGTGCTACATCATTATCAATGAACCACGCCAGTTCGCTAGCGGTCATGTCCGGCGCACTAACCGCATATGTGGCGATCGGCGCATTATCGAGATCGAGACGTTGGACGGTTGGCGGGTCGATCCCGTTGGGCAATTCGACACGGGTACGCTCAACCGCCGTGCGGACATCATCGACGGCCCGCTGGATTTCGGTCCCCAACTCGAACTCTACCGTAGTTGACGAACTGCCGGTGGTGATGTTGGAGCTTATGTTCTTAATGCCGGAAACCCCAGTCAGTGCGTTCTCAATCGGGCGCGTGACCTGGTTCTCCATTTCCGCCGGAGCCGCTCCGCTCTGCGTCACCGTGACGGTCACGATAGGCAGCGTCGCGTTGGGGAACATCTTGATCGGCAGACGCAGGTAAGAGATCGACCCCGCGATCGTCAGCAGGATGAACAGCATCGCAATCGGGATGGGATTGCGAATGGCCCATGCGGAAATGCGCATGTTACTTCGGGTCCTTGCTGGCTATGCGGACAACGTCCCCTTCAAGCGTGAAGGCGCTGCCCTTTACGGCAACCCGTGATCCGGCTGGCGGCCCGGAGCGTAGTTCGACCAGTCCGCCGGCGCGCTGGCCGGTCCTGACCGCGATGCGGCGCACGCGATTGTTCTGGTCGACGACCTTTACGGAGGCGCCGTCGGCATCAAACTGCACAGCGGCTTCCGGGACAGCGAGTACGCGCATCGGCTTTACGAAGCGCGCTTCGGCGAAGCCGCCCTGACGCAGTTCATTATCACGTGGCAATTGGATGCGGACGGTCACCAGGCCGGTCTGCTCACCAACGCGCGCTCCAAGAAAGCGCACATTTCCGGCCAACAGGCGGCCGGAGGGCAGGGAGACTTCGACCGGATCGCCGGGCACGACGCGCGCCACTGCCGCTTCTGCCATTTCTGCATCAAGCTCAATGAGGCCGCTACGGGCGAGGCGGAACAGGCTTGTTCCGGCAGAGGGGGTGTCGCCGGGCCGCACCGTGCGCTCAAGAACCATGCCATCCACTGGCGCCCGGATTTGGAGCCTGCTCTGGCGGGTGAGCGCTTCCTGCAACTGCGCCTGCGTTGCAGCGAGGGCCGCGCGGGAGGAGCGCACAGCGAACCTTCGGTCGGCAATCGCTTCGTTGGAGAGGACGCCTTGATTTTCCAGCCCGGTTACGCGTGCCGCCTGTTCCTTTGCCTGTTCCGCGGCGACCTGTTGTTGGGCAAGTTGTGCCTGCAACTGCGCAATCTGTGGCTGCAGCAGGCTGCCGTCGAGAGTCGCCAGCACTTGCCCCTGGCGAACCTGCGCACCTTCCTCCACCATAACCCTAAGTACACGGAACCCGCCGACGTCGATGGCAACGCCAGCTTCCTCGCGCGCGAGTAGACGGCCCGAGGCCCTCAGCGCACCAGCCATTTCTCGCTCGGCGACAGTCGCAACGGTTACAGTCTGTGGCGGCTGCTTTGCCTTTTCATCGGCGTTTTTGCCGCATCCGGTCAGCAGCGCCGTGCTTGCCGCTGCGACGCCAAGAAATTTCACGAGCTTCATGGCGTCGTTCCATCCGGGAAAAGTTCTATGAGGTCGGCGACTTCGCTGGACTGCTCGTCCCAGCCGCCACCCAGCGCGCGGATCGCGGATACGGTGTCTGACAAGAGCGTGGCCCGTCCGGCGTCGCGGGCATTGCGGGCCTGCAGCCATGTGCGGCCAACCTGCAGAAAGGTCGTCAGGTCTATCAGTCCAGCTTGATAGGAGCGGCGAGCAATGGCGAAGGCCTTTTCTGCACTCCCGGCCGCTGTCTCGAGCTCAGTGACGCGGCGCTGGCCGGAATAGACCCGCGCCAGCGTGTTTTCGGCCTCGCCGAAAGCGGATTGTACGGTTTGTTCGTACTGGATCGCGGCCTGCACCCCGCGCGCTTCGCTGACCCGCATGCCTGCCAGCAGCCGTGCCCGGTCCAGTACGGGGAGGGCGAGACCGGCTGCCAGCGACCAGAGGCCGGTACCGCCGCCACTGGCCAGACTTGTGGTGGATAAGCCGATGCCGGGCTGAATGGTGAAGCGCGGGAACAGCGCCAGCCGGTCGATCTCTGCGGTAAGAATTGCAGCCTGCAGCGACGCCGCGGCCGAACGCACATCTGGCCGCCGGGCGAGCAAGGTGGAGGGGGCGCTAGCGGGCAGGGCAGGCGGGTTTGCCAATACAGGCTCAATTGCAAGGCTGGTCGTCGGTTCCGTGGGCGTGCCGGTGAGGATCAACAGGCTGCGCTTGGCGATCTGCAATTCGTTGTCGAGCCGTTCCACTTCAGCTGAAGCGCTGGCTGCTTCGGTATCGAGCCGTGCAACATCCTGCCCGGATGTAAGCCCGCGGTCGTTGCCGATGCGCGCAGCCGTAGCCAGTTGCGTGGCAATGTCGCGGGTTTCCTGTGCCGTGCCGAGCTGGGCGGCCAGTAACCGTGCCTGGAACAATGAGAAGGCGACGTCGGCAGCCAGGCTTAACCGCACCCCTTCGAAATCGAACGCGGACGCTGCGGCATCGGCATCCGCCCTGTCCCGGATAGCGTCGAGCCTGCCAAACAGGTCGATTTCCCATGAGGGGCTGAACGACAGTTGAGCGCTGTTCACCGGCCGCGTGTCCACGCCCGTACCCCAAAGCCCCTCATTGCCCTGGCGCGAAACCGTACCTGTCAGGGAGCCCGTGGGAAGTGTCGCGGCGCGCGATTGATTGCGAAATGCCCTGGCCTCGTCGATCCGTGCATAGGCAAGGCGGATCGTCGTGCTCCGTTCGAGCGCCGTGCCAATCAGTTGGCTCAGCTGCGCATCATTGAAGTTGTTCCACCACTGGTCGGTCAGCTGTCCGGATGCAGGAGCGCCAGTCTGCGCGCGTTGCTCGAAAGACGGGGGCAAACTCACCTGCGGAGAGGGTATTTCGACCGATGGTGCACAACCCGCAAGGCCACCCAGAAACAGTGCGGCGGCAAGGGAGGTGTAGCGGGGAGAAGCTGTACGCAAGCGGAGAAAGCCTGTGCGAGGTCGTCGATGTGGAGGCTGGTAGCAGGCGGAAATATAATATACAACAGTGTTTCTTAAATTCGAATGCTTGCCATAAAGCGGCGCTTGGGCAAGGATTTGGCTTAAACAGAAAATGGACAATATCGGTGTGGTCGGGAAAGCAGATGTCGAAGCGCGCGAGGTAGTGCGCACCAAGGGTCGGCCAAGCCTGGCCCAGGCAGATGAAATCAATCGTGCGCTCCGCGAGGCTGCCATGCAGGTGTTGCTTGTTCACGGTGAGGGAGCGACCATCAACGCGGTGGCAAAGGCTGCCGGTTTGACGCGAAAATCGCTCTACGCGCGCTATCCCAGCAAGAATGATCTGTTCGTGGACGTAATTCGGGAAGCACTGTCGGAAGTCGGACCGGTAAAAATCGCGCCGGGCAATGACTTCAAGGAACAGCTGGAAAACTACATCGATAGTGCTTTGGCCGTCATTGCGAAGCCTGAGTCACGCGCGGTGCAGCGGATTATCATGCTCAATCCGGTATATGTCTCTGCCTTGCGGGATGACTTGCTGGTCGCGAGCCGTGCGATGTTCTTCGAACCGCTTCTGGCAATTCTGGAACATGCGAATAAGCGCGGCGAGATCGTGATCGATGATCCTCATTCGACGGCACAAGTTCTTATCAAGCTGATATTTGCCGAAAGCGCGATGCCCGATGATCGGGCGGACGAATGGTATGGCCAGCCCAGCAAGGGGAACCAGGCCGAACTGATCGCCCGGATCGTTCTCTACGGTTTGCTACCGCGCGATTGACCGCGGAGCTTGGCGAGTACCTGCGTGCTCTGCGTGTTTGTTTTTACTGTGTGGTCAATAAAGTGGGCCCGGACGTAGCTCATGAGAGGGAGAGACCACGTCCGGGCACCTATCGCGTTCAGCGTGAGCCGAACGCGAACCGGGCGGTGATACCGAACTCCTGCGGCGGAGTGACGCTGACACCCGAATAGTAGCTCTGGTAGCTCGCCGACCCGAACGGACGGTTGTTGCCGAGGTTCACATAGGTCAGCGAGGTGTTGAGCGGGCTGCTGTCGACCGAGGTGGTCTTGAGCGTGTCGAACAGGTTCTTGACGAACAGCGAGACTTCCCACGCCCCCGCGGCATCGCGGACACCGGCGTAAAGATTGACAAGGCCATAGGCGCCAACATCGTCAAACGGGTTGGTGGGATCCACCTCGGACTTGCCGCGCCAGGTGACGAGACCGCGAAGGTAGCCGTCCATGCTGTCGGTGATCGGCATCCGGCCCTCGGCCTGGACCGTGCCGCTCCACTTCGGCAGGAAGGTCGCCGACTGGCCGTTGCTTGGGCATTCGGCGAGGTGCTCACCGCCGTAGGCCGCCTGCAGCTGGGCCAGCGTCGGGACGTTGGTGTCAGGCACTCCGTCGCGATTGACGTCGGTGCAGGCCAGCATCGCGCTCTTGATCTTGCTGTCGGTGTAGGTCGTGAGCGCCGAGATGTTGAAGAATTCCGACGGCGCGTAAGTCACTTCCGCCTCGACGCCGTTCACCCGCACCGGCACCGCCGAGACGAAGTTGAACTGGGCGCGTTCCTGCTGGCCGGCGCTGTTGACGTTGATGTAGTAGATGCCCTGCGCGGCACGGAAGGGATAGTTCTTGAAAGTCTGGTGGAAGGCCGTGAGGTTGACCAGCAGCTTCTTGTCGAGCCACTCGGACTTCATGCCGATTTCATAGGATTCCGACGTCTCCATCGGCAGGGTCATGTGGCTGACCTCGAGCGGAGTGGGCGCCGTTGAGAAGTTGCCCACCGCGCGTACCGGCGGCCGCGCCGAAGTGCCGGTCATCGCATAGACCATGAGGTCGTCGTTGAAGCTGTGCTTCAGGCTGACGTTGTAGATCAGCTTGTCGACGTCGTAGTCGTTTTCGGAACCGACCGACGGGCGTCCGCAGCTGCCCGCGGCAAAGGTTGTCGGCGTACAACCGATGAACAGGCCCTGGGAATCGTTCTTGAACTGAATCTGGCGCAGACCTGCCGAAAGTTCGGTATTTCCCCCAAAGTGGGCGACGACGTTGCCGAAGAAGGACTCTTCCTTGCCCTTGCTCGGCGGGATGTAGATCGGGGTGGGGTTGACGATGGCGCCGGTGACAGCAAACAGGCCAGTCGCGCCGGCCGGAATTTGCGGATTCTGGGCGTTCGTCAGTGGGAAGTAGCCGCGGATGCTGGCAGCCTGGCTAAGGACGATTTCAGCCCCGCCAGTCTGCCGGAAGTAACCGACCACATAATCGAACATGCCGGCAACGCGGTCGATGTTCTGCAGACGGATTTCATGCGTCTCGTTGTCCGAGGTGGTCAGCGCGTCCTGGAACAGCCGGTTGGCGGGGAACGTCACGCCGACGTCCTGGTTGGTCAGTGCGTGGAACTTGCTGTCCAGGTGCGACCCAACGTAGATCAGTGACTGCCCGGCAAAGTCGGCCGCAGCATCCCAGCCATAGAAGTTGAAGTCCTGCGTCAGCGTGCGCGGCGCCGTAGCCGTGGACAGCCGATCCTTCGGCCTGATGATGCCGTTGTCGCGGCGCGGGGACGCGAGCGGTCCGCTAAGGACAAAGGTGCCGGGCGGGAGTGGCGAGAGCGATTGGTCGACGCCCGGCGTGAAGCCCGGGACCAGGTTGGAGAACGACTGCACCTGGTCGAACGAGCGTGATTTGGCGCTCAGCACTTCATAGACGAAGCCGCCGCGCAGCCAGTCGAGCGGCTCGGCGCGCACGCTGGCGCGCAGGGATTCGGTTTCAGATCGCGGCTTGATGTCGCTGTTGACGCTGCGGATCTGGTTGCCGCGATTGCGGTCGGCCAGGCCCGCGACGCGCACTGCCAGCTTGTCGGAGATAACCGGGACGTTGATGCCGAATTGCAGGTTGCTGACTCCATGCTCTGCCAGCGTGCCGACCACGCTTCCGCCGACCTCGGAAAGGTCCGGGCGGCGCGGGGCGACAGTGATCGAACCGGACGGCGTCGAACGGCCGCGCAGCGTGCCTTGCGGGCCGCGCAACACCTCGACCTGGCCGATGTCATACATGGCCTGCAGCACGAAGTTGGAGCCTACTGGCGCATCATTGAAGTAAAACTGGATCGTGCCGTTCTCGCCCGAGACGTTCACGTCCTGGTTGACGCCGCGCATGGAAGACGTCGAACCGATGCCGTTGGCATTGGGCGTCAGCGACAGGCCGGGAACCACTGCGGTGATTTCCTGGAAATTGCGGAGATTGAGCTTTTCAATTGTTTCCGACGTAACGGCGTTGACGGTCAGCGGAACGTCCTGCACGCGCTCGTCGCGGCGCCGCGCCTCGACGACGATCGTGTCGGCATCTTCCGACGAGCTCGCGCCGCTTGGTTGAGACGCCGTATCCTGTGCAAAAGCGGCCGTGGTCAAAGCTGCAAGGCTCACGCTGCCAAATGCAATTGTCCTAAGAACTCGCATAATCTTCCCCTCCCGTTCCGGCCTTTCTTGCCCGGATTCGAGGTTAAGCTACACAATAGCGCAAAAATGTCTATACTGGTTTGACCAATTCCTAAAAGAGTTAGGCAAACTCAGGCACGGCGCCTAACCGCTTATGCTCGCCAAGGGCGTCCACATGGCTCCGTCGAGCCGGATGGTCTTGCCATTCAGGAAGGGCGTGGGCAGGATCGCCTCCACAAGCGAAGCATATTCGTCTGGGCGCCCGAACCGCTTGGGTAACGCGACATTCGCGACGAGCGCAGCCTTGAGCTCTTCGGGGGCGCCGGCAAGGCGCGGGGTCCAGATGGGCCCCGGCCCAATCGCGCAGGCCCGAACGCCGATGGCGGCCAAATCGCCGGCCATCGCGGTAGTCAGGCCAACGATCCCGGTTTGCCCGCCGCATAGGCCACCTGCCTTGCCTGCCCGTAGAAGGCGGCCGTGGAGGCGGTGTTTATGATGAGGCCGCGCTGCCCTTCCGTATCGGGTTCATTGCCGAAAAATGAGGCTGCCGCCAGGCGCGAAACGTTGAACGGACCAAAGAGGTGCAGTTCCATCATCTCGCGGAACACGCCCGTATCGTGGGGAACGCCTTCGGCACTTGCCGTGGGGCGGTGTGTTGATTGCGACACCTACCGCATTCACGTTTATGCAGAAGGTGCCGAGCTTCCGTGCTTCTTCGATGGCTCGGCCGACGGCCGCGTCGTCATTGTGATCGCCGGAAACGCTAATGGCCCTGGGCCCAGGTCGCGCGCAAATGCCTCGGCGCGCTCGGCATCGGGTTCGAAGATGACAACCCCCATGCTAAGATCCACAAGGCGACGGGCGGTTGCCCCGCCAATTCCGCCGGCTCCGCCGCTCACAAGTGCAGAGGGCCAAGCAAATTCCATGGCAATCCTCCTGCATGGCGAGGCGCGGGTTAGCGCGCCTCGCCGTTACCTAGCCTCATTCTCAATCGTTCATGGCCGCCGACGGCGTGAGCTTGAGATGAAGTTCCGATAGTCCGCGGATGATAAAGCTCGGTTCGAAATCAAGCTGGCGCTGAGCGCGAGGACCATGCTTGCTCTCGTCGAGATCGATGTTGTCGGTATATTTCAGGAACTGCTCCAGGATGACGCGCACTTCTACCCGTGCAAGGGGAGCCCCCGCGCACACGTGCTTGCCGCGTCCGAAGCCGATGTGTTCCCTGATCTTGGGGCGGTCGATTTCGAATGCGTCCGGCTCGGGCCACCGCCGTGCATCGCGATTGGCAGCCGACAGGGCGATAAGCAGCTTGGTTCCGGCAGGAACGTCCCTATCGCCGACGCGAGTATCGCGGCGCGCAAGGCGGGCGGTTTGCTTGGTCGAGCCTTCCAGTCGCAGGACTTCCTCAAGCATCGCCGGGATCAGCGAGGGATCTGCCCGCAGTTTGTCCTGCAGGCCCGGCACGTCCACGATGTGGCGCATCGAATTGCCAAGCAGCTTGGCGCTGGTATCCTGGCCTGCGCCGAACATGAAGGTCGACAGGGCGGCAAGGTCCTCCATTTTCGGTTTGGTGCCGTCGGGATATTCGGCGTTTGCCAATTCGGTAAGGATATCATCGCGCGGAGCCTGCATCCGCTCCATGATGTATCGGACGAAGTAGCCAGCCATGGCTACCATCGGATGGTTTTCGCCGGAGTAATCGTTCTCGGAACTGTCGAGGCTTCCCGGAGGGGGGGCCGCTTCAATAAGCTTCATGAAGTGCTGGCGATCTTCTACCGGGACGCCGAGCAGGTCGGCGATCACCAGAGTGACGAATGGGGTCGAGATGTTCTTGATCAGTTCGACGCCGCCATCAGCTACGGCCTTGCGCACAAATTCATCGGAGCATGTCGCGATGAACTCTTCATTCGCCTTCAATCGTGAGGGCGTGAAAAGGCGGTTCACCAGCGATCGCAGGTTGGTGTGGGCGACGTCATCCAGGTTTACCAGCAGGTCCCCTCCGAGGATCTTCGACCGGTTTGCCTCGAGCTGATCCGTGATGTCCTGGCCATGCGGCTCGAAGGGAAGCGGTGCAGCGGCGCCAGCCAGGCCGATCGAGGCCGAGAAGTCGCGGTTGTTGTTGAGGATCTCGAGTGACTCCTCGAACCCTGTGACAATGAGGTAATCCTTGCCGGGCGGCTGGTAGATGGGACCATGCGCGCGCACGGCTTCAAAATACTGATAAGGGTCCTTCAGGATTTCGTAGTCCGTGAAGTAGTCGCGATCTTCTAGCCTGGTCACTGCATGTCTCCGCGCTGCTGCATTTATGCGATACAGTGGCGCATAATGGAGGGGGTGCAGATTCGTCAACTGCAATCGGATGGCGCGCAAAGGCCGGCCGCACTGCGGTCGCCATGCCAGTGATCAAGACGAGCAGTTGGCTATTTGCGCGCGCATTGCAGCGCGGCTGCGCAGGCTGGCGGTTTCAAAAAACAAATTGCCGGCAAGCGAGCGAGTGTCAGTCTGGTGCCATAATGGAAGTGGTGAGCAGGCGGTAGAGGATGGCGGCGACTTCATCGACGCGGTAGGTGCCCATCGGCTGACGCACCCACCATGCGAGGGTCTCGGCGATCAGCGTCGCAGCGCACAGCGTGCCCAGGTCGGGCGGAAGCCAGCTGTTGACCGGCGCTTCGCTGGCGGCGACCTTGCGCGATTGGCGCAGCCATTCCTCGCGCATGGCGGCCCCGGCGCCGCCGTTGAGCAGGGTCGACCACAGCGAGCGGTGCTCGTCGACGTAGGCGCACAGTGCGCGAAAGCCTCCCTCGTAGCTCTCGGCCGCGCGGATCG
>JBEVKC010000190.1:0-4261 GCA_040509895.1 Novosphingobium sp.
GATCGCCGGCCTCCAGATGGCGATCACCGAGCCCATCAAACTTGGCGACCTTATTGTGATCGACGGCGAAACCGGGCGGATCGAGGAACTGCGCATGAGCTACGTGGTGGTTCGGCTGGCCAATGAGCGCCGCATGATCGTCCCGACCTCACGGTTCCTTGATACGACTTTCCAGAATTGCTCACGTACGTCGGACGGAATGACGGGCACGGTGATACTGCCGGTGAACTGGGGCACCCCGATTGACCGGGTTCGCGAACACTTCCATTCGATGGTGAAGGCGCACCCGGATTGGGATCATCGCACCTGCGAGCTGCAGGTCTCCGAAGCCCGTGTGGGATCGATTGAGCTTACACTGACGGTAAGCGCGCGCCGGTCCCCCGAACTCGCCCGCCTGCGCGCTGCGGTGCGCGAAGGGATGGTCGAATGGCTGCGCGAAGAGTTGCCCGACGCAGCGTGCGGTAAAGCGTGAGGAAACTCCTCCCCATTAGGGGAGGAGTTCTCGAAACTTACCCGTGCTTCTTGTCGCGGGTCGATTCCACCATTCCGGGCACGACAAAACCGATGGGCGTCACTTCCATCGCCCGCTTCTTCAACTCGCCCTTCATCTTCTCGTATTCGGCCTCCATCTCGGCCGTCACCGTTGCGCGGCTGTCGGCCAGCGCTTCGGTGAAGTCCTCGCCGGAAACGACCTGCACGCTTTCCCCATGCTTGCGGATGGCGATCAGGCCGGCGCGGCGTACCACGTCTTCAAGATCGGCACCGGTGAAGCGCTCTGTTTCCCGGGCAATAGCACGCAGGTCGACGTTGTCGGCCATCGGCATCTTCGCGGTATGGATCTTGAGGATGTGCTCGCGTCCAGCCTCGTCCGGCGTGCCGACATAAACCAGCTCGTCAAAGCGGCCAGGCCGCAGCAGGGCCGGATCGACCAGCGCCGGGCGGTTGGTCGCGCCGATGACGACGATCGACTGCATCTCTTCCATGCCGTCCATCTCCGCAAGGATGGTGTTGACCACCCGCGCCGTGACCTGCGGCTCGCCCATCCCGGACGTGCCACGCGCCGGGACAAGGCTGTCGATCTCATCGATGAAGATGACGCAAGGCGCCACCTGCCGCGCTCGGGCAAAGAGGCGGGCGATCTGCTGCTCGCTTTCGCCATACCACTTTGACAGCAGGTCGGATGACTTGATGGCGATGAAATTCGCCTCTGCCTCTTTGGCGACGGCCTTGGCCAGCAGCGTCTTGCCGGTACCGGGCGGGCCATAGAGCAGGAAGCCCTTGGCCGGCCTGATACCCAGCCGGTGGAAGGCCTGCGGATTGCGCAAAGGCAGTTCCACGCCTTCACGCAGCTTCAACTGCGCCTCGTCCAGGCCGCCGATGTCGGCCCAGCCGATGTTGGGCACCTGCACCATGACTTCGCGCATGGCCGATGGCTGGACGCGCTTCAGCGCCGCCATGAAATCCTCACGCGTGACTGACAGGCTTTCCAGCACCTCAGGCGGGATTGTCTGCGCCTCAAGATCAAGCTGCGGCATGATACGGCGCACCGCATCGATCGCCGCCTCTCGGGCAAGCGCTGCAATGTCCGCGCCGACAAAGCCGTGGGTCGTGCGGGCCAGCTCATCCAGATCCACGCCCTCTGCCAGCGGCATGCCGCGGGTGTGGATGCCCAGGATTTCGCGCCTGCCCTTTTCGTCCGGAACGCCGATGACGATCTCGCGGTCGAAGCGGCCGGGGCGGCGCAGCGCCTCGTCAATGGCGTCGGGCCGGTTGGTGGCGGCAATGACGACGATGTTGGAGCGGGCATGCAGACCGTCCATCAGCGTCAGCAACTGGGCGACCAGCCGCTTTTCCGCCTCACCGTGAACTTCGCCGCGCTTGGGCGCGATCGAATCGATCTCATCAATGAAGATGATCGATGGCGCAGCCTTGCCCGCCTCTTCGAATACCTCACGCAGGCGCTTTTCGCTTTCGCCATAGGCGGAGCCCATGATTTCCGGCCCGTTGATGGTGAAGAAGCTGGCTTCGCTCTCGTTGGCGACAGCGCGGGCAAGGCGGGTCTTGCCCGTACCCGGCGAGCCATGCAGCAGGACTCCGCGCGGCGGATCGACGCCAAGGCGGGTGAACAGTTCGGGATAGCGCAGCGGCAGTTCCACCATCTCACGCAGTTGCTGGATGGTATCGCCCATGCCACCGACATCGTCATAGTTGACGTCCGCGCGGGAGCCGCGGGCTTCCTCGAACTCCTCGCGAAGCTCTACCTCGGTATTTTCATCGATGTGGACGATGCCCTTGGGCACGGTCGAGACTACGGTGAGGCGGATCTGCGTCAGCGCATAGGCCGGCGTGTTGAACATGCGCGCTACCTGCGGCGGCACGTCACGCACCTGCTGCTGGCCAGTCGTGGCGACAAGGTCTCCCGCAAGCAGCGGACGGCCGAAGAAGTTGCGCTTCAGCGCCTGCGCCGGTCCCTGCAACCGCATCTCGCGCTGGGCGGGGGCGAAAATGACGCGCTGCGCCGGGCGCGATTCGGACTTGCTGACAGCAACATGATCGCCCGACCCGACCTCTGCATTGGCACGCTGAAGCCCGTCGAGGCGGATGACCTCTAGCCCTTCGTCCTCGGGATAGGCGAAAACTGCACGGGCGGCAGTCGGACGCTTGCCCTTGATTTCTACGACGTCGCCCTCGGCAAGACCAAGATCAGCCATGGCAGTGCGGGGCAAGCGGGCAATGCCATTGCCGCTTTCTTCCTGTCGCGCGGCGGCGACCTGCAACTTTACTTCCCGCGCTTCCACGCCTGCACTTGCTTCGGCCATATCGGAATTCCCTGACTGACTCTGTGTTCAGAGCAAAGCTAGGTACTCCCGGCTCGATTGCAAACCGTCAGGCGGCAGAGGGACGCTTCAGCGCGATTCAGGACAAAAAAAGGCCCGACCGTTGCCGGCCGGGCCATGGAAGTTTTGGGAGAGGATGCCTGAAAGGCGTAGTCTTTATGACTCCACCCCGGTTATTGTGCAAGTGCGAAAAGCGCATTTTCGCTTGCAAAATTCTCAACTGCTACTGGTCTACGTCAAACGCCCTATAAGCGGTGGTTTCGCAACAAGCAGAACAGCGTTCCCATAAAAATGAGGTATTCTCGTCTTTGCGGCCGCAATGCGAGATATTGCAGCATTGCATCAATGGCTGAGCAGCAAGGCGGGCACCTTTGCCTGCTCAAGGAAATAGCGGGTGACGCCGCCGAACAGGAACTGGCGCATACGGCTGTGGCCATAGGCACCCATGACCAGAAGCTGGCCATTCAGGTCCTGCACGCCCTTTGCAATCGTCTCTTCGGTGCTGCCCAGGCGGGCCAGATCATGCATCTCTGCGTTGATGCCGTGGCGTGACAGGTAACGCAGCGCGTCGGCGCCCGGGCGGCCATGCGGCTTCTCCTGCACCGTGACAACGTGCACCGTGCCGCAGTTCCTGAGCAGGGGGATCGCGTTCCGCAGTGCCTGTGCCGATTCGTCGCCGCCGTCCCAGCCGACACAGGCTGTGGCCGCCGGTATTGGCAGCACCTGGTTGTCTTCGACGATCAGGACAGGCGTGCGGCAGGCAATCGCCACTTCTCCGGCAAGCCCTGTCAGCCGCGACAGCACCACGACATCCGCGAGCCGCGAGGCTGACGACAATGCGTCAACCGGCTCCGCCTCACTGCGCAGAACGTCGAATGGAACGTCGCCACCTGCAAGCTGGTCCTGAAGCTGCTTGGCATAGGCGTCATCGTCGTCCAGCGCCTGCTGCAGCGCGTCTGTGGCAAGGAAGCTGCCGCCCATCGGGTCCATCGCCATGAAGCGTGTCACGGGCGTATCGACGACCAGGGTTACATGGCCACCATTCGCCCTGGCGAGCGACAGCCCCGTTTCCAGGCGGGCGGGCATGGACGGTCCGCGGTCGGCATAGATCAGAATGGAACGCATGGATTCATCTCCCTCTCGTCCCGAGGCGTATCGACCGTCTGCGGGACCGGCGCCATGATCCCGGTCAAGAAACCGGAAGATTCAGTCTACCCCAAACTTCGTTCCATCAAAATGCTTTGCGCGCCAAACGGTTGCCAACGAAGGCGTTTTTAAACCCATGTTGCACCGCCGCAGGGAACGCTTGCAGGCTGGCGGGCTAGGCGATAATCCGGCCCCTCTTCCCCGCTTGCGAGGACCTTAACCTGCATGAACAAGCTTTATCCCGATGCCGTCGCCGCACTCGATGGCCTTCTCAAGGA
>JBEVKC010000191.1:0-25109 GCA_040509895.1 Novosphingobium sp.
AAGACGTCATTCAGCGCCGCCAGGTTCTGCTCGTTCAGGTCGTAAAGGAAGAGCGCGGCAACAAGGGCGCCGCGCTTACTACCTATCTCAGCCTCGCCGGCCGTTATTGCGTGCTTATGCCCAATTCGAGCCACGGCGGCGGCATCAGCCGCAAGATCAGCTCTGCGGCGGATCGCAAGCGGCTGAAGGGCATCATCTCGGAGATGGACCTGCCGAAGTCGATGGGCTGCATCGTCCGCACCGCCGGGCTGCAGCGCACCAAGACCGAGATCAAGCGCGACTTCGACTATCTTGCCCGCCTGTGGGACGAGATTCGCGAGAACACACTGAAGTCCAGCGCGCCGACGCTGATCCATTCGGACAGCGACCTCATCAAGCGTGCCATCCGCGACATCTACAACCGCGACATCGAGGAAGTGGTTGTCGAGGGTGAGTACGGATATCGCGCCGCCCGCGACTTCATGAAGCTGCTGATGCCCAGCCACGCGCGCCGGGTGAAGGCCTATGTCGATCCGGTGCCGCTTTTCCAGCGCTATGGCGCCGAGGATCAGCTTACAGCGATGTACGATCCGGTCGTGCAGTTGAAGTCGGGCGGCTATATAGTCATCAACCCGACCGAAGCGTTGGTTTCGATCGACATCAACTCGGGCCGCTCCACCAAGGAGCACGGTATCGAGGCCACGGCGCTCAACACCAATCTTGAGGCTGCGCGCGAAATCGCCCGCCAGCTGCGTCTGCGTGACATGGCCGGCCTTGTCGTCATCGACTTCATCGACATGGAGTACGGCTCCAACGTCCGTAAGGTCGAAAAGGCGATGAAGGACGCGCTGAAGAACGACCGCGCCCGCATCCAGGTTGGCCGTATCTCCAGCTTCGGCCTCATGGAAATGAGCCGCCAGCGCCTCCGCACTGGTGTGCTGGAAGCGACCACTCGCGGCTGCCCACACTGCGACGGCTCGGGCCTTGTCCGTACCGCGAGCTCCGCCGGTCTTTCGGCGCTGCGCTTGATCGAGGACGAAGCTGCCAAGGGCCGCGGCGTCATCATCTCGCTTTACGCCAGCACCGAAGCATCGATTTATCTGCTCAACGCGAAACGCTCCGATCTGGCAGAGATCGAGGACCGCTATGGTGTCCGCGTCGAGGTCATTCCCGAGGGTGAGAACGAGGGCGCCAAGATGCGTGTCACCTCGTCTGGCCCGCGCAACGACTTCGTACCGCGCTTCGAACCCATCGTCGAAGAAGACTTTGATGACTTGCCCCTCGAAGACGAACTGGACGAGGAAGAGACCGAGGAAGCTGGCGAGAGCGGCGACAGCGCCAATGCCGACGCACGCCGCAAGCGCCGCAAGCGTCGTCGTGGTCGCGGACGCGATCGTGAGCGCGGCGATGACCGGCCTGCAACCGAAGGTGCCGAGGCTTCAGACGACGCCGAGGATACCGAGTATTCCGAAGCCGAAGGTGATGCCGAGGGTGATGCCGAAGGCGAGGCAACCGACGCTTCCGGTGATTCCGACGCACCGCGCAAGCGCCGCCGCCGCAGCCGTCGCCGTCGTGGCGGACGTGATCGCAGCGAAGGCGGGGTCGAGGCAGGTGACGACGCAGGTTCAGCCACCGTGGAATCAATCGCCGAAGACGTTGTCGCAGTTGAATCTGAGGCAGCGGTTGAGGCCATTGAGCCTGAGGGAAAACCTGCGCCCAAGAAGCGCACCCGCCGGAAGAAGGCTGAAGAGCCCGTGGCAGAGACTGCCTCAGAGCCAGCCGCTGAGGTAGCGGAAGCACCTATCGCAGCGGATGCACCAGTCGAAGCCGATGCACCCGTAGAGGCCAAGCCCAAGCGGACTCGCCGCAAGAAAGCAGACGCGGAACCCGCTCCTGTGGCGGAAGAGGTGGTCGAAGCCCCGACCGAAGAGCCCGCCGCCAAGCACAAGCGCACGCGCCGCAAGAAAGCTGAGGTCGAAGCCGCACCAGCAGCCGAAGCCGCACCAGCAGCCGAAGCCGCGCCTGAACCGTTGGCGGAAGCTGACACGGCCTCCGTAGGCGTTCCAGCGAACAGCGACGAATTGTCCGATTCCGATGAACCGCGCCGCGGCTGGTGGCAGCGGACTTTCGGCAACTGATTGTGCTGCCCTTCCTCCCCGGCCGCCGGGGAGGAAGGGCACGCTTCATTCCGCCTTCACCGCGCTGCCCCATTCCATCCAACCCGCAAAACGCGGACCGGGGGCACTGTATTTCTGCGCGATCGGGCTTGCAGCAAAGCCCGCCGTCTCGATTGCCGACGTCACTGGCCTCGACAGATGACAATTGCCGAAGACCTTGCTCCACGCGGGATCGATCCGTTCCTGCCAGCGCGCCACAGTGGCGTCCGGCGAACGGCCATGCTCGGCGTAGAGGAACGTTCCGCCCGGCTTCAGCACCCGCCGCAGTTCGGCCAAGGTCCGTGCATGGGACGTCACTGAACACAGTGTAAAGGTGCAGACCACGGTATCGAAAGCGGCATCCTCAAATGGGATCGCTTCGCCATAACCATGGCGGATATCGGCCTTCCATCCTTTCTTAGCCGCCGCGGCCCTGGCATGTTCCAGCAGCCTTGCGCCCGGATCCAGCCCAGCAAAGGATGTGACCAGTGCAGCGTCGTACAGTTGCTGGTTGATCCCGCCGCCGCAGCCAAGCTCGAACACGCTGCCCCGAGCCAGCGGCACCACATCGCGCCTGATTTCCATGATGCTTTCGGTCGCGCAACCGCACCGGATGATCCGGGGCACGACCGTTTCGTCCCACCAAGTAGCAAACCCCATCTTCTTTCCCCTATTTTTCCTGCAAGTTGACGCAAGCTGCGACCCGGCACAAGCTGCACCGATGCTAACACCCGATCCCCCCGCCCGCCTTCCGCAAGTCCGTGACGAGGACTTCACCGATGAAACCCGCGCATTCTTCGACCAATGGACGGGAGGCTTTTTCAAGGACGCCGACAAAAACCCTGTCCTGCGCACCTTCGCGCATCATCCCGATCTGGCGAACGCCTTCTCCCCGCTCAACATCCATGTGCTCAGTGGCAACACCTTGCCGGTGAAGGAGCGGCAAATCGCCATCATGCGCGCCGCCTGGATCACCAAGGCGACCTACATGTGGTCAAGCCACCTCAATACCAGCAAGCTCTGCGGACTTTCGGACGACATGTACGGTCCCATCCAGCGCGGCGCCGATGATCCCTATTTCTCCGATTTCGAGCGAGTGGTTGTCAGAGCCACCGAAGACCTGGTGAACGATCGCAAGGTCAGCGATGCGAACTGGAACGCGCTCAAGGCAAAATGGAATGAGAAGCAATTGCTGGACTTCCTTTTCACCGTCGGATGCTATGTGATGATCGCCGGGGTGATGCGCTCTACCGGCGCAGAACGGCAGGAAGACCTGCTTGAGCTGGCCGAAAAATACGGCGCGCCCCTGGATTAGGCGTCCAGCAACACCCGCACATTCACTGGAACGGCAGAGAAACGCGGCATGAAGTTGATGGGCTGCACATGATCGGTCAGCGAGGTGAGTTGGCCCAGGTTTGCCCCCCCATCCGCCAGTGGATCGCCGCTGCTAACCAGCGGGCCGAACATATGCGTCACTGAAACCACGCCGCGCCGCAGTCGCTCCTCACCCTTGGCAAGCGTCCGTATGGTGCCATGGGCAGAGGCGATTTCTATCGTGTCTCCCTCGGCGATGCCATCGTCTGCCATATCCTGCGGGTTCATGTGGGCATAGTTCACCGGAAAGCGCTTTCGTGCTTCCTTTGAATCTCTGTAGGCACCGTTGAGTGCATGAAGGATCCGGCGACAGGTGAGGCGATAGCTGAAGCCGGCCTCGGCCCCTTCAACCTCAAGCGCAGCCAGCTCATCAGTTACATCGGACGGGCACAGTTCCAGCCTTCCATCACTGACCGGCCCCGCCTTCACATGGCGGGCCTCCATCGCGGGACGCACGCCTTCGGGGTGTGTAATCAGTTCATCGAAAGGCACCGCGCTTTCCGTCGCAAGGAAGCGGCACATGTCCTCCGGATCAGGCCTTTCCGTCATGCTGAGTGGCAGCCCGAGCGGTATGTCCTGGAACTTGAGTCCGTAATTCCAATATTTGAACGTCAGCGGGACACCCATGCGCGCCGCGATGCCCCAGAAGAACTCCCAGTCATGGATCACACCTTCGGGCTTTGCCACGACAGGCCGGGTGTATTGCACGAAAGGAGACGGATAGAGCGCATCGCCGGGAATGCTGATTTCATGCCGTTCAAACGGCTGAGATGAAGCGATGACATAGTCCGCCACCTTGGCCGTTTCGTTGAGGCGGCAATCCAGAGCCACCAACAGGTCCAGTTGCTCAAACGCAGGCAGGGCAACCGAAGGATCACCCATCGCAGCAAGCGGATCCCCGCCGAAGGAAATCAGCGCGCGTATGCGGTCGGGCGAGTCCGAAGTAATCTCACGCGGGATCAATGCGGAGGGGAATTCGCCCAGCAACTGCCCCACATCCTCGCTGACGCATTTCGGCTCCTGCTCGAAACTGCGCGATGGCGAAACGGCCATCTCGAAGAAGTCCTTGGTCTTCAGTGTGCCGGGATTGCGGACAAGGTCGCCCTCCCGCCGGTATCCGCCAGCAAGGACATTCACCACCTCGATCATGTGATCGGCAAGGTTGGAGTGCGTGGACATCGAAGGGCCGGTGCCGCTGCCCGCATAGGGACGCTTGGCCTCACCCAACCATTTCGCGGCAAGTTCGATCTGCTCAACCGGCACGTCCGCCCGCACGGCCGCGACTTCCGGCGTTAACGGGGCAAGTGCGGCCCGCAATTTGTCCAACTGGATGCACCAGCGCGCGACGAAGTCCTTATCATATCGCCCATCGCGCAACATGGCATGGGCGATGCCGGCGAAAAGCTCCGCGTCGTGCCCCGGCAATGGTTGGATCAAAAGGTCGGCATAGCGCGCCGTTTCCGTGCGCCGCGGATCGACGATTATGATCTTGCATCCCCGCTCCCGCGCAGCCTCAAAGCTGCGTGCCGGGGCACCGCTTTCGGCAAGGGCGAAGGGCGCGCCTTGGTGTGTAACCACCGGATTGCCGCCAGCCAGCAACGCCACGTCAGTATCGCGGAACGAGTGCTTGCCGCTGGCGAAGACGCCCATGCGCGCCATCGTCACCCATTTGGCCGACTGGTCGATAGTCATGGTCGAGAAGAAATTGGGCGTACCGAGCGCCGCAACCCATGCCCGTTCCATCAGTCCGCCAAGGACGCTGCGATAGGCTCCGGTCCCGTGATAGACCGCGACTGAACGCGGGCCATGTTCCGCCACGAGCGCGGCCAGCTTTGCGCCGATCTCGTCCAACGCGGTTTCTGCATCGATGGAAGCGAAACTGCCATCAGGCTGGCGCTTCAGGCTTGAGAAAAGCCGGTTCTCCGCGCCGTTGTGGAAGTCGATCGCCGCCAGCCCCTTCGGGCAGAGATAGACGCCATAGGGAGACTGGCTGCCATCCGGCCGCGCGCGGACCATTCGCCCATTGGAAACCTCAATTTCCATCGAACAGAGCGCACTGCAGTTGCGGCAGAATGTCTTTACCGTCTCTCCCATGGCCGCAACCTAGCGTCCCGGCAGGCGCGGGCAATCATCATTTGAATGCCCGCGCTGCTCAGGCAAAAGGCTGGTCAGCCCCAGTCACCGACAATGTCAGGAAGCAGCCCCGAGCGCCTCTTCCACCATGGCTCGCGCAATTTTCAGTATTTCATCCATGTCGGCAGCGGCGGAAGGAATGACCTTCCGGTAGGATGCAAAACCGTGAATGTTTCCGGGCACTTCGCGATAAGTGACCTGTACGCCAGCCTCGATTGCCTTCGCGGCATAGGCACGGCCACCGTCGCGTAACGGATCGAACGCGGCAGTAACCATGAACGTAGGTGGAAGGCCCCGCTGATCTGCCAGGATCGGCGATGCGCGGTAGTGCGCCCCGTCAGGTTGATAGGCCTCATGGTAGTAGGCCAGATTGGGCTTCTCCAAACCATAGCCGTCACAGAAGTCATGGAACGATTTGTATTCCCGGCTCGAATCCGTCTTCGGATAGATAGGGAACTGCATGAGCACCGGCAGGGCAGCCGGATGATCTCGAAGCGTGAGTGCCGTGACGATGCACAGGTTGCCGCCGGCGCTGTCCCCGCACAGGATCAGATGTGTAAACTCACGCTCAAACGCCGCGCCATTTTCCGCAATCCAGCGCGCCGCCGCCTCTGCATCGTCTGGCGCGGCGGGCCATTTGTGTTCCGGGGCCAGCCGGTATTCAACCGACACCACCGGCAGGTCGAGCGCCCGTGCAATCGAAGCGGCCAGTCCGGCATGAGTGTCGATGCTGCCGACCACAAAGCCACCGCCGTGATAGAACACGACCACCGGCCCCGGCTCCCGGCTGGCGCGCGGGTCAAACAGGCGCAGCTTGATGTCTCCGCCCGGCCCCGGCATCGTCAGGTCGCGAACTTCGCCCAGATCGCCAACCGGAAGGTCCATCGAGGCCATCTGGTCTGATGGCATCTGCCGGATCATCTTCATCAGTTCATCGTTGAAGGTCGGGCGCGGATGGGCCTCCAGCGTATCAAGGAATGCCCGCACATCGGCACGCACATCAGATTCGGTCATTAATTTCAGACCCTCTTTGTCCATTTTTCTTTGATTTCAGGTGACAGCTGGAGCTGGTCGACGCCGACCATCAGCGCTCTCTGCACCGCCGGGCGGACTGCGATGCGGTCCCTCCAGGCGGCAATACTCGGAAAATCGGCGGCAAGCTCACCGGCATGTTCGTGGTATTTGTCGACCCACGGCCAGCAGGCCATGTCGGCAATGGAATATTCGCCGCAGATGAAATCGCGGCCACCAAGCTGGCCTTCCATAACCGCGAACAGCCGCCGCGACTCCGAACGAAAGCGATGAAGCGCCAGCCCCGTTTCCAGCGGATCGCGATCCGGCTTTTGGGCCGCACGGAGCATCCAGTTCACCTGCCCCAGCATCGGGCCAAGACCGGCCATCTGCCAGAACAACCAACTGTCCACTTGTGTCCGGCCGGGCTCATCCGCCGGATAGAATTGTCCAGTCTTGCGCCCAAGATACTGGAGGATCGCGCCGGATTCAAAAACCGTCACATCGCCATCGACCAGTGCAGGGATGCGGCCGTTCGGATTGATCGCCCGAAATGCCCGATCGTCCTGTCCTCCGTCGAGGATATTGACGATTGCGACTTCGTACGAAAGCCCCATTTCCTCCAGCGCGATCGCCACCTTGTGGCCGTTGGGCGTCGGAAAGTAGTGCAGCAGCACGCCTAGCCCTTCCTGCTAATCGCGCGGAAGCGAACTTCCATGTGCGTGCGTGCCTCAAGGCCAATGTCGGGAAAGGTCGAAACGTCCCAGGCGTCGCGGCCACCGACATCGTAATAGACAGCCGGTTCGGTGCCTCGGTTCTGCAGGTGATGGGCGTTGGGCACACCGGCTTTGAAGCCGACGCAGTCGCCGGGACCGAGCACTTCCTCGCCCTCGTCTGTGACAAGCGTCAGTTCGCCGGAAATGACTACCACCAGCTCATCGTTGGTCTTGTGCCAATGGCGGTTGGTGGACCACCCGCCCGGCGGCAGCTCGACGCGGTTCACGCCGAACTGGCTAAGACCCCATTGCCGGGTGAGCATCCACGTCTTGCGGCCCTGCAACTTCTCGTCATGCGGCGGTGGATAGGAACTGCCGCCCTCTCGCGCCTTGTCCGGGCTGAGGTCGCCCTTGAGCGCGGTCACACCCCCGCCCCCATGCCGCCGGTCACGCGCAGGACTTCACCGGTGACAAAGCGGGCGCGCGGCGAGGCCAGGTAGAGCAAGGCCTCGACAATATCCTCCTCGACGCCATCCCCGTCGATAAGCTGCATGGCCTTTACCCGCTTCATCGTTTCAGCGGGCAGTTCTGCCTTGATTGTCTCTGTGAGCATAAGGCCCGGAGAGATCGCATTGACGCGGATGCCGTCCGGCCCGAGTTCACGGGCAAAAGTGATAGTCAGCCCGGCTACCGCAAGCTTGCTATCGCCATAGGCCGATCCCCCCATGTGCGCCGCCGATGAGGAGATGTTGACCACGCTCGCCCCGCCCCGGCCTTTCATGTGCGGCCAGGCAGCAAGGGTGCAGTTGACGACGCCGAGCACGTTGAGGTCGAACAGGCGCCTGACCTTGGCATAGCCCATCTTTGTTATGGGCTGGCCGTATTCGTCGGAATGGAGCCCGGCATTGTTGACCAGCAGGTCGATACCCCCACGTGCAGAAGCGGCTTCTGACATAACGGCGGCCATGCGCGTCTCATCGGTCACATCGCCGCCCAGCCCCAATGCCGATCCGCCAGATGCCCGGATTTCCGCTGCTGCTTCCTCTGCAACAGAGCCGTCGATATCGACGAGGACCGCATGTGCCCCCTCTGCCGCCAGCGCCTTGCCGAACGCCTTGCCGAATCCGCGTCCGCCACCCGTTACCAGTGCCGTCCGGCCATTCCATTCACCCATGCTATCCTCTCCAGGCATTTCTGATCGCGGGCATGCAAGCACCGCCGCAGCCTGCGAACAAGCGCCGATTGCGCCCTTCGCATCGCCCTGAAGATATGCTGGCTCTGTCACCCGCGTTCAGGCGTAGGCTCATCGCCCTCCTCGACCCACAGGTTGAGCAACGTGTACGCTATGGCAAGAACCACCGGCCCCACAAAGATCCCCATCAAGCCGAACGCCACCACACCGCCAATTACACCTGCAATGATGAGCAGCATCGGCAGGTCGATGGACTTGCGGATAAGGACAGGCCCCAGCAAATTGTCGATGGCCAGCACGATCGCGAATACCCCGACCATCACAGCGGCCGCCCCAATCGCACCACTCCAGAACAGCCATGCAATGAGCGCGGCCATTACCAGTGTCGGTCCGATCTGCAGCAGCGCGCACATGAAAATGAGAACGGTCAGCAGGCCGGCAAAAGGTACGCCCGCTACCATCATCCCCGCGCCGGCAACTCCCGCCTCGATCACGGCGCTCAGGCCTACGCCCAGTGCAACGCTGCGAATTGCCCGCCCTGACACTATCGCCATCGCCTCACCGGCATTGCCGCCCAGGCGTCGCAACACGCGGACCACGGCCGCAGTGGCAACCTCGCCATGCGCAAACATGACCGTAGCCAGGAACAGGATCATGCCGATCTGCAACAGCACCGATCCAATGCCTCCAATGCCCTCGACGATCCACGTCGAGACTTTTCCCGCGTAGGGTTGGACAGTGGTCCATAAATCCTGCCCGCCGCTCGCAACGGTCTGTTCCCAAAATGCCTCAATTTTCGCTCCGGCGAACGGCAGCTCGCCCAGCCACTGAGGCGGTCGCTGGAAAGTCGCAGGAGGGAGGTGGGTCACATAGGTAACTGCGTCAGTGGCGTTCTCGATCAGTGAAAATGCCAGCAGCACTGCTGGTACCGCCAGCAAAAGCACCAGCCCGAGAACCATGACGGCAACGGCCCACATACGCTTGCCGCCCATCCGTGCCTCCACCCGTAACATCAGCGGCCAGCTCGCGACGACAATCAGCGTTGCCCATATTATCGGTGCGATAAACGGACGGACGATCCACAGCACTCCGCCAATCAGGCTGCAGATGAACACGACCGTCAGGGTGATACGCGCAATGTCCTGCTGCGACGCCGGTGCGGGTGCGGGTGTGGGTACATTGGCCAAGTCTTTCCTCCCCTGGTTCCGACACGGTCGGCAATGTCAGCACACATCACGGTATGCGGGGATAGGCAATAGCGGGCATGCGCATGAAAATCCGGAAATATACAGAGGCGGTAAGGCCCGAATTCAATGATCGGAATGGCCTAAGTCGGCATGCCGTGGCACATGTTCGCAACATACTTGCCCCGCCGCAATGAATCGCTAGAGAGGGGCGCGAATGCGGCCCCGGCGGGCCAGAGTCTGACAGGGATCAACGATGGCGACCTTCACCCTCCCCAAGAACAGCGTGATCAACAAGAAGGGCAAGGTCCACAAGGCCGACGGCGCCGCGCACGTGAAGAAATTCACGGTCTATCGTTACGATCCCGATAGCGGCGAAAACCCGCGCTATGACATTTTCGAGATCGATCTCGACAACTGCGGTCCGATGGTTCTCGACGCGCTGATCAAGATGAAGAGCGAGCAGGATCCCACGCTCACCTTCCGCCGTTCCTGCCGCGAAGGCATCTGCGGTTCGTGCTCGATGAACATCAACGGCCGCAACGGCCTTGCATGCACCACCGCCATCGAAGACCTAAAGGGCGACATCCGCATAACCCCGCTTCCACATATGGAAGTCATCAAGGATCTGGTGCCGGACTTCACTCATTTCTATGCGCAATACGCCTCGATCCGTCCGTGGCTGCAGACCGTATCCACCACGCCTTCGGGCAAGGAGAGGCTGCAGAGCCCCGAACAGCGCGAAAAGCTGGACGGTCTGTATGAATGCATCCTGTGCGCCTGCTGCTCGACCTCATGCCCCAGCTACTGGTGGAATTCGGACAAGTTCCTTGGCCCGGCGATCCTGCTGCAGGCCTATCGCTGGCTGGCCGACAGCCGCGACGAAATGACCGGTGAGCGCCTGGACGAGCTGGAAGATCCGTTCCGCCTCTATCGCTGCCACACGATCATGAACTGCGCGAACGTGTGTCCGAAGGGGCTTTCGCCTGCTCGCGCTATCGCCGAAATCAAGAAGATGCAGGCTGAACGGCACGTCTAAGGTGAGCGGTGCTGCCCAGGGCTTCACTTGTGAGCCCGATCCGGAAAATCCCGGCTGGCATCGCTGGAAGCTGGCCGACGAAACGCGCTTCAACGAAGCCGTCCTCGGCCGGATGCTGCTACGTGCCGAAGGTGAGAATCACTGCCGGGTAAGGATTTTCCCGCAGCAGCATCACACCAACAATGCCGGGAATGTCCATGGCGCGATCACGCTGGGCCTGATCGACATTGCACTGTTTGCAGCCATGTTCGTTCTGCGTGGAGTCAATGCCGCGGGGTCGGTGACATTGGGTGTCGAAACCCAGTTCATTGGCGCAGGTGACCCTGCGAAGCCTTTGGACGCCGTTGTTGAAGTACTTCGTGAAACGCGGCGCCTGGGCTTCCTTCGCGGTCTGGTCGAACAGGAAGACAACCTGGTAGCTTCGTTCAGCGGCACCATCCGCAAGCCGACGCAGCGATGACCGGGCTTGTTGCCCGTTACGAGGCGCTGGTCGCTGCAGGCGAGCTTCGTACCGACGCCGAACAGGCGGCCGCAGCCGAGCGGCTTGAAATCCTTCAGCGCGAGCTTGAAAAGTCCGAAGTCAGCGGAGGTTTTTTCGGCAAGCTGCTGGGTAAAAAGAAGGAAACTCCGCGCGGGGTTTACATGTGGGGCGGCGTGGGGCGCGGCAAATCCATGCTCATGGACCTGTTCCATGATTGCCTGAAAATTACGGAAAAGCGCCGCGTCCACTTCCATGCCTTCATGCTGGAAGTCCATGCCTTGCTCCGCGAAGAACGCCGCAAGGAAGCCGGCGACCCGATCCCCCCTGTCGCGGCGGCAATCGCCAAGGGCCTGCGCTGCCTGGCCTTCGACGAAATGGTCGTGAACAATTCCGCTGACGCCATGATCATGAGCCGGCTGTTCACCTCGCTGATCGTCGACCAAGGCGTGACGATCGTCACAACATCAAACCGCGCGCCGTCCGAACTCTACAAGGACGGATTGAACCGCGAGCATTTCCTGCCGTTCATCGATCTCATCAAGCGCGAGCTCGATGTGCTGACCCTGAACGGGCCGGTCGATTATCGCCTCCAGCGCCTGGGCGGCATTGCCACCTGGCACGTACCCTTGGGTGAGGCGTCAACGGCCCAGGTGCGCGAAGCCTTCTTCCGCCTCACCGACTATTCGCCTGAAGACGCCGATCATGTGCCATCGGCAGAAATCGCGGTCAGCGGCGGACGTAAGCTCTTCATACCCAAAAGCCTCAAGGGTGTGGCTGTTTTCAGCTTTAAGCGGCTTTGCGGTGAGGCTCGAGGAGCAGCTGACTACCTTGCGCTTGCCGAGACCTATCACACCCTGATCCTTGTCGGCATTCCGCGCCTTGGGCCCGAAAACCGAAATGAAGCCGCGCGCTTCGTGACGCTGATCGACTCGCTCTATGAGTACAAGGTAAAGCTTTTCGCCACTGCCGACGCATGGCCGGACGATCTCTATGAGCAGGGCGACGGGCGGTTCGAATTTGATCGAACGATAAGCCGCCTGACAGAAATGCAGAGTGCGGACTACCTCGCAAAGGGTCACGGCGAGGAATAGCTATGGCGGGCTGCTGCTAGGTCCCCATCTAGATCCGGTCGACGACACAGCGTCCGTCATCTCTTTGGTTTTGCCAACTATTATGATCCGCACCGAATCGGTTGAACAGGAGTTCGACCTGACCCGGCGCCAGTATCCGGTTGCGCAGATCCGACGAGATTATCGTTAACAAGCGCGAAGCAAGCCAAGCAGTGGCAGCTCTTACACTGAAAGGAACGTCTTTCCGCGCCGATAGGCAATGGCAAGGTCGTGATGGACAATGCACGACGGACGGCACGCTAGCTTGCCACGCTAGACCCGGATTTTCACGTAAACAACCGCATCAGGCCGTTCGGCGTCAGCGCGTTTGGGTTCGTCACGCCACAAAAAAGCCCGCCGCAAGGCAGGCTTTCCTGACAATCCGCCGCATTCCCGCACGGCAAATCATTGCTCTTATCGATTGCGACCCAACCGATTCATGGTCGGATGATCGGACACCCGATCATCGGACCGGATAAATCAATTAAAGAGCCAGCGTGCGAGATTCCACATTGCTCGTCCCCGAAGTTGATGTTGGAGACTGACAAATATGGTAAAATTTGATGGTTAACAAGCAATAAATGGTTAACGAACATTAACACGCCGCTGTCAGAGTTTTCCCCTCCCCGGTGAGTTGCGCTTTCAGTTCTTCGAAAGGTACCGGGCGCCCGATGTGGAATCCTTGCGCCACGTCGCAGTTCATCGATCGCAGGGCATCAAGGGTCGCTTGATCCTCAACTCCTTCTGCGACAACCTCTTGGCCCAGCGCATGCGCCAGCTTGATAATGCTACGCACAATAAGACGTTCGCGTTTATCTGTCGTAATCGATTGGACAAATCGCTTGTCCAGTTTGATCTCGTCACTGGGAATTTCTGCAAGATAGGCGAGGCTCGCCTGTCCCGTGCCGAAATCATCAATGGACAGACGAAAGCCCATCGCACGCAGTGCAGCAAGGTTGTGCCTCGCCACCTCATGATTTGCCATGTTGAATGTTTCGGTCACTTCGAAGGTCAGCAGGCTGCAATCGAAATTGTGACGCACGGCCAATTCCGAGACCCGTGGCACAAGTCCCGGTTGGTCGACCATCCGCGCTGAGAGATTCACACTGATGTTGAAGAGCGGCTGGCTTTGATTGAGCTGCCGCGAGTATTCCATTGCCTTTTCGAAAACCCAGTAAGTTATTGCCTCGATCCGCCCGGCCCGTTCGGCCTGGAGAATGAACGCGTCAGGCGGTATCGGCCCCCGCTCAGGATCATTCCAGCGGATCAGCGCCTCCGCGCCCGTGACACTGTCTGTGCGCAGGTCATGCTTCGCCTGCAATGCCAGCCAGATGTCGCCGTTGCGCAGGCCCTCGTCGATGCGCGCGTGAAGTGATAGCTCCCAAGGCGCCTGTTCCAGCTTCTGGCGACCGAACTCTTCGTAGAGTTTTCCCTTGCCCAAGGCCTCGTTGGCACTGGCGATTGCCGACTGAATACGGCTGGCCGGGGAATTCCCGATATTGCGGTCGAGGCCAAAATGGATGTTGGTATCGAGCAAATGCCCTTCGATCACCAAGGCGGCTGAGAACAGCGCCTTAAGTCCTTCAAGATGCCCGACCTGCGAATCAAGCGAGCGCGGCTCCTCAAGCCAGACAAAGTTGCCGTTGTCGCCGGCATAAACCTTGGAATCACCCGAAGCCAACGACAGGCGGCGAGCGATTTGCCGCGCGCATTCGCCATGCATATCCCGCGGGAGGCTGGCCAGCATCTGCTCGTACTGCCGGATGGTCGCCGCAACGACGTCATAGCCATCGGGAATCCCATCTGCAGCCAATGCTTCGAAATTGGGGAGGCCCGAACTGCCGTTCGTCAGCTCGACGCCGCGCCGCCATCTTTGCCATATTCGCGCCGGTACGTAGGCGATCAGTGCGATGATCGTTGCACCGTTCAGTATCAGGATGCGGAACGACATCAGCACCGCAGGCAGCAACATAACGCTCAAAACCAGCAGAGAATAGATTGCCAGCTTCATCCATTTGCTATGTGCGCGCCGGCCAAGCTGGATCATCACGACGAACAGCAGCAAAAGCGGCAGGCCGCCCCAGTCCGAGACCGCGCCAGCCTTCATGCCCTCGATGCCTGCAATATCCAGCGTGGCCGACGGCATTCGTCCGCGTCCGAAATATCCAACGGACGTGCCAAGGTTGGGATTCGTTGTGGTTACGAAAACCGTCTTGCCGGTCAACGCACCCTGATCCGCACCTCCGGACAAAATTACGCCCGAATCGATGCGTGAAATCGTGCCGGGATTGATCGACCAATCAGGAACAACTCTTTTGTCCGGCGCGTGTTCGCCTGCAGCGAGCGCAGAGACTGTCGGATAGGTTTTCCCGTCGATTTCGACGATCGTGGGTGCTGCGGTCGCATAACCAATGAAATTCAGATACCAGATGGATGCCGCATACGGGGTATTGGCGGGCAGTATTGAATTTGCTGATTGGATTGCGCCGAGGTTGGACGAAGCATCATTGTTCGCCCGAAGAACAATTGTGACTTGCGAACCGGCGTGAGCCACTGCTTCGGCAAATGCCCTGTCGCCTGCCGCGTCTGCGCCTTCTGCAATCGGCAAGTCGAAGAAGACGTGCTTGGGACGTTGCGCGACTATTGAACCAAGCAACCTTGCCTGGGTCGCCGTGGAACCCACAGCCCTTTCGTCAGTGCTGCCTTTGCCCGCGTCGAGCGACACGATAACACTGCTGGCAGGGGCGGTGTGCGCAGGGAAATCGATTTTATATCGTGCGTTCCAATATAGATAATCGGCAATATCTGTGAGCAGCAATCCCCAGCACACCAGCGCGAACGCCAGTGCAATGTGCAACGGGGATTTCAAAAACTTGCGCATTAACCCGAGCGCCCACATTGTTTCATCGATCGGGGTTAACGGGATTTGGTTAAAGATCGATTAGTATTATGCCCGGAACGGCCCGAAGCAACGAATTGGGGCTCAAACGTCGGTTAATGCACCCATGAGCGACGCTCTCAACTCCCCACGCCAAGCCCGGACAGCGACCGGTCAAGCATAAGCAATTGCCACAGCAGTCGTGAATTGTCGGCGCGGCCGGAAACGTGCGCTTCCGCCAAGGTCTCCAGGCGAGACATATTGAACCATCCTGTGCGGGACAAAATGGAACCGGAGCAAAGCGCTCGCGCCGTCGCGGCAAGCGGTCCGCGGAACCAGTCGGCAAGGGGCGGTTCGAAATCCTGCCTTGGCCGGAAGAGAATATCATCGGGAAGATGGCGACGCATGGCCCGCTTCATCAGCCATTTGCCCTCTTTCCCCCGCACCCGCAGGCGGTCAGGCAGTTGGGCGGCGAATTCCACCAGCCGGTGATCCAGCAGGGGTTCACGGACCTCCACACCAGCTGCCATACTGGCGCGGTCGGCCTTGGTAAGAATGTGCCCGGGCAACCACGCCTTGATATCCGCATACAGGGCTCGGTCGAGGCCTGATCGTGCAGGGCCCCTCTGCATGACATCTACATAAACATGTTCCGCCCGATGACCTCCGCGGGCCCTGATGAAGTCAGGCGAATAAAGCGCCTCGCGGTGCTCCGGTCGAAGGACCGACAACGATCTCGCATAGCCCTCAGCGCTCGATGCCGCGATGGATTGAAGCGTCGACTTCCCTTGGAGCGCGTTGGGATAGATAGCCCCCAGCGCACCGAACAGCGGAGCACGAAACGATTGCGGCAACAATCCACGCATCCGGTCATCGCGGTAATGCAAATGGTGGCGGCCATATCCTGCCAGAACCTCGTCCGCCCCATCGCCGGACAATGCCACCTTAACTGTTTCACCCGCGAACTGGCATAGGCGCCACGTGGCCATCGCAGAGGCATCTGCAAATGGCTCATCGAACATCCAGGCAAGCTGGTCGATCGCTTCCACGTCGTCAGGAATGATCCGCCGGCTGTGGTCGGTGCCGAAAAGTCGTGCGATCCGCTCTGCATGGCCCGTTTCATCGCCGCCGACGGCATTGAAGCCGATCGTGCAAGTCTTGATCGGCCCGGCGCTGGCTTGGGCCATCAAGGCCACTACGCTGGAACTGTCCATCCCGCCGGAGAGGAGAGCGCCCATCGGAACGTCCGCAACCATTCGCGAACGCACCGCCTCATTCAACAGGTAGAGCAGTTCGGCTTCAAGATCGGCATCGCTGCCCTTTCGGCGGTCGGCAAAAGAAACGTCCCACCAGCGCGCCGGAGAAGGCATCGGCGCGTCGTGACGCAGTAGCAGCCAATGACCCGCAGCCAGCTTCTCCACGCCTTTGAGGATTGAACGCGCATCGGGCACGTATCCCCAGGTCAGGTAATCTTCCACCGCCAGGGGGTCGGCTTCCCGTCTCAGCCGTGGATGCGCGGTAAGTGCCTTTAGCTCCGACCCGAAAATCAGGCTGCCATCGCCCAGTGCGGCATAGAACAGCGGCTTTACGCCGAGCCTGTCGCGCGCAAGGAACAGCGTCTTCTGGCCAAGGTCATAGAGAGCAAAGGCGAACATGCCCTGTAAGCGGGACAGGCATTCCGTTCCCCAGCGCTGCCAGGCGGCAAGGATTACCTCTCCGTCGCCCATGGTGTGAAACTGGGCACCAGCGGCGGCGAGTTCCTCACGCAATTCGCGGAAATTGTAGATTTCACCATCGAAGACCAACACAGCGCGTCCGTCGCTTGAGGTCATTGGCTGGGGCGATCCGGTGAGATCGACTATCGACAGGCGGCGATGCCCCAGGCCGATCCCCGGCTCGGTCCAGACCCCGTGCCCGTCAGGTCCGCGATGGGCGATGGCATCGCACATCCGCTCGACCCGCACGGGATCGACCGGTTTGCGCGTGCCAAAATGGAAGATGCCGGCAATCCCGCCCATGTGCACTTCTGCTAGCGAACCTGCTCCCTTCGGTCCATCGCATTACGACTTGATCGGTCAGGCCGCGCTGCGCTGAGCGTCGTCGGCCTCTATCCATTCGATCAACATGGTCAGCGTATGGCGGATCATGTGATCCTGCTCGGCTATCCTGTCCTCAAGCTTGGCGACATGCTGGCGCAGGGCCTCGACGTCAGTGCTGGATGCAGCTGTTGGTGCAGTTTCGGAGGCGTTGGCGATTTCGATTACCGCCTGTTCCAACTCACGGATGCGTTCGTCACGCTGGGCAAGTGCGTTTTCAAGTGCCGCCTGGTCAACAATGAGGCTTTGTTCTGGCCCGCCGGGTGCAACCGAATTGTCGGCGGCCAACTCCGCCAGAACGTGGGCCAACATATCACTGTCCAGCCAATCACGCTGTTCCACAGCGCCTAGCAAAAGCAGCCGATTGACGATCTGGTTGATACGTCGCGGCACCCCGTCTGTGGCGGCATGGATGTCTGCAAACAGGCGTGGATCGAAGGTCGGGCGACCTGCCCAGCCGACGCACTTCATGCGGTGTTCGATGTAAGGCTGAATTTCCACGGCCTCCACCGCTTCAAGGTGATGGATGGCGATAACACGCTGCCGAAGCTGCTCAAGATCGGACGATTCCAGCAGCGTCACCCGAAACTCCGGCTGTCCCAGAAGCAGTATCTGCAACAGCGGCTGCGAGCCGAGCTGGAAATTCGACAGCATCCGCAGCTCTTCCAGCGCCTCGACCGAGAGACACTGTGATTCGTCGACGACCAGCAAGCACCGCCGTCCGGCCCGTGCCTCGTCATGCAGGAAGGCTTCGATCGCGCCCAGCGCTGACGCCTTGTCCTGTCCGTCCACGACAATCCCGAATGATCGTGCGACAACCTGGACCAGTTCGTCGGGATTCAGCCTGCTCGTCACAACCTGCGCCGCCGTCAGCCGCGCCCGGTCTATGGTTGCCATCAAATGCCCGACAAGCGTCGACTTGCCTGCCCCCACCTCACCCGTGATGACGATAAAGCCCTCTTCCTGCGCCATCCCATAGCTGAGGTATGAGAGCGCCTTGCGGTGCGTCAGGCTTTGGAAATAGAAGGCAGGGTCCGGCGTAAGCTGGAAAGGTTTTCCCGAAAGCCCGTAAAAGTCGTCGATCATTCCCTCTGCTATCGGCAGAAAAAGTGAACATCGCGTTAGGCTTGATCGCCCTGCGGACGTTCAGACGAGAATTTCGCGTGCAGGCCCCTGACCAAGAAATGACGCCGGGCTTGCACTGGCTCCATAGGCACCGGCGCAGAACACCGCCACGACGTCACCTACTTCAGCGCGAGGAAAGCCCGCCTTGTCCGCCAGACGATCCAGCGGGGTGCAAAGGCATCCCACCACCGACGCCTCTTCCTCTACCGGCGCGTTGAAGCGGCTGGCGATGGCGACGGGATAATTGCGGCGCACGACCGTGCCGAAATTGCCCGACGCCGCCAACTGGTGATGAAGGCCGCCGTCGGTGACCAGGAATATCTCTCCGTGACTTTCCTTCCGATCGATGATGCGCGTGAGGTAGACGCCCGCCTCACCCACAAGGTAGCGGCCTAGTTCAATGCAGAAGTCAGTGTTGGCCAGTACCGGCGGCAGACGATCGAAGGCTTCGCCCAGCTGACTGCCGATAAGTCCTATGTCGAGCTGCTTGTCGCCGGAAAAGTACGGAATGCCGAAACCGCCCCCAAGGTTGCAACGGGGCAGCCCCGTGCCACTTTCCTCGGCCAGTTGCGCCGCCAGCAACAGTGTCTGGGCCTTTGTTTCGACAATCGCTTCGGCATCAAGCGCCTGGCTGCCCGCAAAGATGTGAAAGCCCCGCCATTCGGCGCCGCTGGCAATGACGTGACGCGACAGGGCCGGAACGCGGGCGGCATCGACGCCAAAAGGCTTGGCCCCTCCGCCCATCTTCATACCCGAACCCTTCAAGTCGAAATCCGGATTGACCCGGATGGCAAGCCTCGGCGCGACGCCAAGACGCCCGGCGATTACCAGCGCACGATCGGCTTCTGCCTCGGACTCAAGGTTGAGGGTAACACCGGCAGCAATTGCCGCTTCCAGTTCCGCGTCGCGCTTGCCGGGTCCGGCAAAACTCACATTTGCCGGATCGATACCGGCGGAAAGCACCATCGACAATTCGCCGCCCGACGCAATGTCGAAGCCGTCCACTAAACCGTCAAACAGCTTTAAAACTTGATCATATGGATTTGCTTTTACAGCATAATGTATCGACAGCCGTTCAGGCATCGCTGCACGAAGCCGCTGGACAACAGCGCGGATCAGATCCGATGAATAGGCAAAGAGCGGGGTGCCGCCAGCCTTTTCGACCAGTTCACTTGCACGCAAGCCGCCTACGGCAAGCTCACCGCCAATCGCGACATATCCAGCGGGGATCGGCCCAAGCGGTTTCACGCGGCCAATTCCGCTTGGAGGCCAGCTCTGTCGATCTTGCCGTTAGGGCTGACGGGCATTTCGTGCCGCCAGTGTATGACTTTTGGTTGCATGAAATTTGGTAGTTCTTTCTGGAGGATACGCTTTAATTCTTCTGTCGAATCTGACGTTTCTGGCAGCCCGCGCACTACAAGGTGAACCGCCTGCCCTAACCTCTCATCGGCAATACCCAGCGCCACTGCCTCTGCCACAAGTCCGGTCGCCAGCGCAGCCTCCTCGATCTCCTGTGGGCTGATGCGGTTGCCGGCGCTTTTGATCATGGCATCGCGCCTTCCGGCGAAATAGAGCAGCCCATCGGCATCGCGCCGTACCCGGTCGCCGGACCACACCGCCGTGCCGCCATAACGCGACGCCGCCGGGGGAGCCCGGAATCGTTCAGCAGTCCGCTCAGAGTCCTGCCAATAACCCTGCGCTACCAGCGGGCCGCAATGGACGAGTTCGCCTTCCTCGTCGTCCGCAGTGACGTCACCGCTTTCGCCAATCACCAATACCTCGGCATGGGGGATCGCCTTGCCCATTGAAGTCGGGTGGCTGTCGACCAGAGACGGGTCGAGGTAGGTGGAGCGAAAGGCCTCGGTCAGGCCATACATGGGGAACAGCCGGGCGTGCGGGAACAACTCACGCAGCCTACGGACAAGCCCGGGCGTCAGTGCTCCGCCGCTATTGGTCAGGCGGCGCAGGTGCGCTGCCACTTCAGGCGGCCACTCCAGTTCGCAAAGCTGCACCCAAAGCGGCGGAACTGCGGCAAGTGTGGTGACGCCATGACGTCCCACCGCCTTGATGACATCGCGCGGTGTCAGATAGTCGAGCGGCACCACGCAGCCACCCGCATACCAGGTTGAAAATAGCTGGTTCTGGCCATAGTCGAATGACAATGGCAGCACGGCCAGCGTCCGGTCGTCGGGCGCCAAGCCCAGATATTCCGCAACGCTTTCCGCTCCCAGCCACATGTTGGCATGGCTCAGCATCACGCCCTTGGGGCGGCCGGTAGAGCCGCTGGTATAGAGGATCGCCGACAGTTCATCGGGGTCCGCACTGGCCGGCCCCAATGCCCCGCCCAGCGCTTCGGCTGACGCCAATGCATCAGGCTCGGCGATGATGCGGCACCCGGAAGGGACGTCACCCGTCTCCAACCCGTCCAACCGCGCAGGCGTGCCGATCAGCAGGCTAGCGCCGCTGTCCGCAAGGATATGAGCGACCTGCGCATGCTTCAGAAGCGGGTTGATCGGAACATGCACAAGTCCGGCCCGCGCCGCAGCAAGAGGCAGCAGGCAGGTCAGCTCGCCCTTGGCGGCCCAGCTGGCCACCCGCGCGCCGCGCGCCGTCACCAGTCCGGCCAGCCACGCAGATAGGCGGGATACGCCCTCGCTCAGGTCTTCATGGCTGAGAACGCGGTCCTTCAGGATCAACGCCGGGGCAGCGCCCTCTCCCCGTAGCGCAAGATGGTCGATCGGCCGGATCGCGCTTTCGGACTGGGCTTGCACGTTAGGTTCAGGCTCCGGCATCGAGATCAATGGACGTGGTTTCCGCCGAATACACGCCGACTTCAGGAAAGTGCAATGCGGCGCACTCAATCATCGCCTTGCAGCAGCCTGAAAGCGTGGCTAGAGCGCCGCAACCACCGTATTCCGGGAATACAATGCAGCACGATACCGATACCCTACTCCGCAGGATTCTGGTCGACGTTTTGGGCCTTCAAAAGGACCGGGTGGATCAGTTCACCGCAGAGACCGGGTTGTTCGGTCATCTGCCCGAGCTGGATTCGATGGCCGTCGCCGGCCTGCTGACCGAAATGGAAGACCGCATGCACATCGTCATCGAGGATGATGAGGTTGACGGTGACCTGCTGGAAAGCTTCGGCTCGCTGCTCGCCTTTGCGGAAAGCAAGCGCGCCGAAGCCTGATTCCCTAGTCTACTTCCGCCGCAGCCTTCTGCTGTGCGAATTCCTTCTCCGCAAGGAAACGCTCGGCATCCAGCGCGGCCATGCAGCCCGTGCCCGCAGCTGTGACGGCTTGGCGGTAGACGTGATCCATGACGTCACCACAAGCGAAGACGCCCGGGATCTCCGTCTTCGGCGTACCCGGAATGACCTGGATATAGCCGCTATCGTCCAGTTCAAGCTGATCCCTGAACAGTTCGGTCGCCGGGGCATGACCGATTGCAACGAAAGCGCCCTGTGCGGGAAGCTCTGACTTCTCACCCGTCACCGTGTCAGTTAGCGCGAGGCCCGTCAGACCGCCTGACGCCGGATCGCCAAGAAAGGCATCGACCTTCTTGTTCCACACCACCTTGATGTGGGGATGGGCGAACAGTCGATCCTGCAGGATCTTCTCAGCCCGCAGCGAATCGCGACGGTGAACCAGCGTCACGTCCTGCGAATGATTCGTGAGGTAAAGCGCTTCCTCAACAGCAGTGTTACCGCCGCCGATTACGATGACTTTCTTGCCGCGATAGAAGAATCCGTCGCAGGTCGCGCAGGCAGACACGCCCTTGCCGCCCAGTTCCTGCTCACCGGGAGCGCCCAGCCATTTAGCCTGCGCGCCGGTCGCGATCACCAGCGTATCGCCTTCATAAATATCGCCGCTGTCGCCTACAGCGCGGAAGGGAGACGAAGAAAGGTCAAACGAAACAATCGTGTCCCACATCATCCGCGTGCCGACATGTTCGGCCTGGGCCTGCATTTCCTGCATCAGCCAGGGGCCTTGGATGACGTCACGGAAACCGGGGTAGTTCTCAACGTCGGTAGTGATGGTCAGCTGCCCGCCCGGTTGCAGGCCCTGCACCACGATAGGCTGCATCCCGGCACGCGCGCCATAGATGGCGGCGGAATAACCGGCGGGGCCGGAACCGATGATGAGCATGCGGGTGGTATGGGTCGTCATGTAATTCCTCCGGGACGTGAGATAGGCAGGCCCTGCCCGTATTGCCAGTGCGATACCGTTCCATGCCAATTGACGACAGCGGCCCAGACGCGCAATCCCCAACCTATGGAACTCACTGGCCCTACATCGAACATCTTCATGTCGCAGCGGCTCCGGCTCCACTATGTGGACTGGGGCAACCCCGACGCGCCGCCGCTGATCCTGCAGCACGGCGGGCGCGACCACTGCCGCAGCTGGGACTGGGTAGCCCAGGAACTGCGCCGCGACTGGCACATCATCGCACCGGACCTGCGCGGACACGGTGACAGCGCTTGGTCACCAGATGGCAGCTATATCATGGACGCCTTTGTCTATGACTTCGCGCAGTTGGTACACACGCTGGGCCACGAACAGGTGACAATCGTTGCCCACTCGCTCGGCGGAAATATCGCCACCCGCTTTACGGGACTTTATCCGGACAAGGTGCGCAAGCTGGTGAACATTGAGGGCCTAGGCCCGCCGCCGGCGGTTCGGGAGGAGATAGAAGCCAAAGGCATGGCCAACCGGCTGCGTGACTGGATTGAAGACAAGCGGAAGGCATCTGGCAGGTTGCCCCGCCGATATCCGACCCTTGAAGCCGCCTTCACGCGCATGAAGGAAGAAAACAGCTTCCTCACCGTCGAACAGGCCCGTCACCTCACCATAAATGGTGCGCACCGCAACGAAGATGGCACCTGGAGCTGGAAATTCGACAACTACCTGAACGTCTGGCCAGTGAGCGACATCCGCTATGAAGAACAGGAAAAGCTATGGCAAGAGATCACCTGCCCGATGCTCCTGCTATATGGCGCAAAGAGCTTTGCATCGAATCCCGAGAAAGATGGACGAATCAATAATTTCAGTACGGCGCGTGTGATCGAATATGAAGATGCCGGCCACTGGCTGCATCACGACCAGTTCGACCGCTTCATGAGCGACGTCAGGGCATTTCTGTAAGGTTTTTCCGCCCTCTTCGCTGAGTAGAGGGCGGGAAACCTCGCCTGATCAAACGAACTCGATCTTCTGGACCACATAGAAACGGTCGCCCGAAGGAACCGTCACTTCGATTTCGTCCTCCACCCGGCGGCCAATCAGCGCGCGACCAAGCGGTGAATTATAGCTGATGCGGCCAACCTTGGCGTCCGCTTCATATGGACCGACGATCTGGTAACGGACAGGCTTGTCGTCATCGTCGAGCAGGGTGACGGTCGCACCAAAGATGATGCGGTCACCCGAAAGCGTCGTCGGATCAATGATCTGCGACCGGCTGACCTTGTCCTCAAGATCGGCAATCGAAGCCTCGACCTGGCCCTGGCGTTCTTTTGCGGCGTGATACTCCGCGTTTTCGGAAAGGTCGCCGTGGGCGCGCGCTTCCTCGATCGCTTCTACGATCCGGGGCCGCTCCTCACGCAGCGCTTTCAGCTCGGCAGTCAGCCTTTCATAGCCTTCCGCCAGCATCGGCAGCTTCTCGACACTCGCCATTCCTAATCCTTCCTCCTGCCCCGCCTACGAGGGACTACTTCGCCAGCCCGCTTTTTTAGAAGCAGGTGCGATCAGTCGCAATGTGGGGAGGCGCGATCGAACTTAGCCATAATAGGCTTGCAATGAACGCACTTCAAGCTTTGCGCCCCGAAGGGCCGCTATGGCTTCCACAGCGGCGCAAGAAGCTGCCGCTGTTGTGAAATATGGAACCTTGGCGTGCAGCGCCGATCCGCGGATCGACTGCGAGTCCTTAAGGCTCTGCCAGCCCTCGGTGGTGTTGAAGATCAGCGCGATTTCACCGTCGATGATGCGATCAACGATGTGCGGCCGTCCTTCAGCCACCTTATTGACCCTCTCCACAGGTACGGCTGCGTCGGCAAGGTACTTCTGCGTACCGCCGGTCGCGACAATGGTGAAGCCAAGATCGACCAGCTTCTGCACCGCCGGCAGGACTACCGGCTTGTCGCTGTCCTTGACCGAGACGAAAACGATGCCGCTGTCGGGGAGCCGGGTGCCGGCTCCAAGCTGCGCCTTGGCGAATGCAGTGGCAAAATCCCTATCCAATCCCATGACTTCGCCCGTGGACTTCATCTCGGGTGACAGAACCGGATCGACGCCGGGAAAGCGTGCAAAGGGGAATACCGCTTCCTTGACAGCCATATAGTCAAGCTCGCGTTTGAACGGCGGGAAGTTCGAAAGCTTTTCGCCCGCCATGACCCGCGCCGCAATCTTGGCGACCGGCTGACCGATGGCCTTTGCAACGAAAGGCACGGTGCGGCTGGCGCGCGGATTGACTTCGATCAGGTAAACCTCGCCATCCTTCACCGCGAACTGGACGTTCATCAGGCCGATGACGCCCAGCGCCATCGCCAGCGCCTCGGCCTGGCGCTCCATCTCGGCCACCACCTCGTCGGGCAGGCTGTAAGGCGGCAGGGTCGCGGCGCTGTCGCCCGAGTGCACGCCGGCT
>JBEVKC010000192.1:0-9635 GCA_040509895.1 Novosphingobium sp.
GACGAAGACCGGAGAAACGGCAAACAGCGCCACGTTCACATTCGGCTTCACCTATGATGCTGATCCCAACCTGGCTGGCATTCAGGCGGCGAATGCGACTGGCAGCGTGGTGTTCAACAAGAACACCGGCCAGTACACTTTCACGCTCAACCAGCCGATCGCGACTTTCGATACGGTCACGACCAGCGGGACGATGGGGCTGTTCAGCCACAACATCGTCGGCGCTTCCGATACGCAGCCAGAAATCGTCGTGTCCCAGCTCGATACCAACTTCTTCGTTCGCTTTACCGGCGTAAACGGCGGGTTGAATGCTGGTGGGAACAACACTTTCTCCAACGGAGAGACTTTTGGCGGCAATCAGGGCTACGTAAGCATTTCGAGCGATACCAATGGTGTTTCCTCGGCCACCCTGCAGAACGGCGAAGTCCTGAATGCAGATTTCTACACGGCTAACCCGGGCAACAGCACGTCGCCTGGCAGCGCGACTGCACGGGCCGACGCGATCTACCTGAAGCTCGAACAGCTGGGCAGCGATGAGGACATGGTCATTGTCCTGAAGCTGGTCGATCCGGACGACAGCTCGACAACGACGCGCACAGTCATTGTCGACTATGCGGACATCTGGAAGCCGGCGAACGGGGCGAACCCGTACAACATCGCCTACACCGGCAACAATCCTGGCGTCATCATCATAGAGTCGAACGACTACAACTTCGGCTCCGAGAACTACAAGATTGCCGGTATCCAGCTGATGTCGTCAACCAATGGCCTGACCCTGAGCGGCAATGCCATTGACTTGAACCGCGGGGCCGGAGCCTCGGGCGCTTCGACCTTCAACGACAACTTCAGCGGCACAAGCGACCAGGACGTCATCAAGGTTTCCGACATCGGGTTCATCCAGAAGGTGGTGAATTCGCAGGATCTGAAGCTCAACATCGATGTCACGGTCACGGACGCGGACGGCGATGCCACGACGGCGACGGTGAAGGTCAACGGAGGCGTTCCGCCGGTCGTCATCGACCTCGACGGCGACGGTGCGGAATTCCTGTCCCATGCCGCTGGCGTGACCTTCGACTATGCCGGTGACGGCACGCAGGTTCTCACCGCATGGGCCGGTCAGGACGATGGCCTGCTGGCGATCGACCTGAATGGCGACGGCAAGGTCAACGACGGTTCGGAGATTGTCTTCGGCGGCAATGGCCTGACCGACCTTCAGGGTGTCGCGGCGCAGTACGATAACGGTGACGGCGTACTCGATGCGAATGATGCTGCCTTTGCAAAGTTCGGGGTCTGGCAGGATGCCAACTCCAACGGCGTGAACGATGAGGGTGAGTTCCACTCGCTCACAGAACTTGGCATCACCAGCATCAACCTGGTTTCCGACGGTGTCGTGCAGTCTGCCGCCGATGGCGATGTGACCATCCACGGCACCAGCACCTACACCAAGGCTGATGGCACCACCGGCACGCTTGCCGACGCCAGCTTCTCGACTGCGGAACTGGATCGCATGGCTGCCCGCACGGCGGAAATTGCGGCGACGACTGCTGCTGCGGCTGCTGCCCTGCTGGCTACTGCCGCTGCTGCCGCCACCGCGGACGCGCCGCCTGCCTTGCCGGCTGCCGATGTTGACGGACTGGGTCAGGATGCAGCCCCTGCTGCGGACGTTCAGGTCGATCAGGCAGCTTCGGACCAGCCCGAGGAGGCTTCGCAGCTTCTCGGCAATCCGGCGCATGACGACAAGCCGGTTGAGAGCGGTTCTACCCATGAAGACGCAGCGAGTGACGATCACGCTTCGGCCCTTAAGGCTCCGGCCGATGGCGACACCGGATCGCACGATGCCGTCGTGGCAGATGCAGACGATGCGGGAAGCAGCGCGTTGCAGGCCTCGGCGCCTGACTTCACCAGCCATGGTGGCGGTGCGGCGCTGATGGATGCCCTGCTTTCGGTTGCTGCCAAGGCGCCGGTTGCGGCCGAGGATGCGCCTGCCGAGGGCGTCGCCGGCGCCCCGGTGGTCCACGAGGTCGTGGCGGACGCTGCAGCCGAGGGCTTCGTCGACCAGCTGCTCGACCACCTTGCGGGTGCAAACGATGATCATCCGCAGGCAGCCGACGATCAGCACGAAGGCTTGCTGGCCGCGCTGGATGGCCAGGTGAACGGTGGCGGAACGATGCCGGGGGGCTTCGACGCCAGCCAAATCATGGACCACGCAATTGACCACGCCAATGCCGCCGCTGCGGCGGCCGCGGCCTGAATTTAGATCCTATAGGGGGTACTACCAATGCAAGGAAATCGGCTTCGTCTGGCCGTCGCATCGCTGTTGACTGCAGCGCTTTGGCCAGCGCTGGCAGCGGCGCAACCGGTCGCTACCGGTGATGAGCTTCTGGCGCTCGATCGTGGCGCACTGAGGAGCGAGATCACCTCGCGCTACGATGCGTCGCTGGCACTCACGCAGGATGCGGCCATCATCAGGGCTGACGGCAACCGCTTCAACTGGGCAACCCAGGCGAAGGTGCAGTGCGGGATCGCAATCGGCTTTCTGAAGTCGGGCCACCGCGATCCGGTAAGTATTGGTAAATGCGCCGACGCTTATAACCGCACGCAGCTGCAGCCCGCTCCAACCCCTGCAGCGCCGGTCGCAGCAGCGCCGGCTCCGGAAGATTGCAGCCATGATTCACCTGACATTGTTTTCTTCGACTGGAACAGCGTTACGGTGCCGGAAAGCGCGGAACCGACGCTGACCGCCGTGGCCGAAAAGCAGCGCCGCTGCGGATGGGCGGGTCTGGTCGTGACAGGGCACACCGATCGTTCCGGCTCCGCCGCGTACAATCTGGGCCTCTCAAAGCGCCGTGCGGCCGCTGTCGCCAGCGCGCTGGAAAGCAAGGGGGTCAGTGCTTCCGTTCTCGAGGTCAGTGGCAGCGGCGAAGCCGAACCCAAGGTTGCGACGCCCGACGGCGAACAGAATCCGACAAACCGTCGCGTCGAAATAACCGTCAAGTAAAAGGTTCAGGGGGTTAGAATCATGATTTTCAGGAAGTCTCTCGCAGCGGGCGTTGCTGCTTTGCTCGCCGGTGCCGCGCAGGGCGCGCTAGCGCAGTCGGACGGATCGCTTTCCATGCAGGAAGCGATTGCCGTGGCGGTCAACACCAACCCGGAAGTAGCGCAGGCCCAGTACAACAAGGAAGCCATCGAGTTTGAGCGCCGGCAGGCACAGGGGCTGTACGCGCCGCGCATCGATCTCGAAGGCTCGGCAGGCGTTCGTTATCTCGACAACTCGCCGCGCCGTCTCGCCGGCATTGACGATGATGCGCTCTACCCGCTGGAAGCGTCAGCTCGCGGTGAATGGACTCTGTTCGACTTTGGTCGCCGCCATGGCGAGCTGATGCGTCAGGTTGCGCGCGTCGATGGCGCCTCGCTGCGTGTGTTTGAGCGTTCTGAGTTCATCGCGCTGCAGGTTGCCCGGCAATACATCAACGTTCTGCTGCAGCAGCGCGTTGTAGCGGCCGCCGAAGACAATGTGACCTTCCACCAGGCGCTGGCGACCGATCTCGGGACTGGTGTGAAGCAGGGTTCGATCTCGATTGCCGACCAGCAGCAGGCGGAAGAGCGCCTCCAGTCGGCGCGCGTTCGCTTGCATGAAGCGCAGCAGGATCTCACCGAGGCCCAAATCTCGCTTCGCCGCCTGACCGGCCTTGATGTCTCGCAGGTCCAGGTTCCGCCTGCGCTGCTGGAACAGATGCCGGCTTCCATCGATGAGGCCGTCGGCCTTGCCCGTGAGAATAACCCGCGCGTGAAAGAAGCGCAGGCGGATGTGGACGCGGCCCACGGCATGGTGGAATCGGCCAAGGGCGACCTCTATCCGCGCATCGGCGTCGATGCCTATGGCCGCATCGGCGACGACCTCGACGACTATCGCGGAACCATGCGGGACGTGCAGGCGCGCGTATTCCTGCGTTGGAACATCTTTGACGGCGGCATCAACAAGGCCAAGTCCCAGGAGATGGTCCGCCGCGCGAGCGAGAGCCGCTACAAGCTGGTCGACGTAACTCGCGAAGCTGAAGAAGATATCCGCAATGCATGGTCGATCATGCAAACGCAGGGCCGGGTTACCAATGAGCTGACCACTCAGAGCCGTATCAGCGACGATCTGCTGCTTTCCTATCGCAGCCAGTTTAATGTCGGCCGCCGCTCGCTGCTCGACGTGCTTGATGCGCAAAACGCCCGCTACAATGTTCAGGTGAACCTTGAAACCGCGCGTTTCTCGGAAATGTTTGCGCGTTACCAGACGCTGGCTTCGGCCAATCGCTTCCTCACTTCGCTGAACATCGCGCCGGGCGCCGGTGCCGGTGAGAACGAGCGTGAGGAACACAACTATGGCCCGTCGAAGCCGGCGGAGCTGCAATATCGAACCCTGCCGTAAGCAAACGGCAGGGCAGTTTAAGTTAAGGAAGTTCCAGTGATGGCCACTTGGCCGAAGTCTGAAGCGCAGGTCAGCGATCCGCTTGTCACCTGCATTGGCCACCTGGCCGAGCGCTATGGGGTGTCATTCACCCCCGGGATGCTGGCGGCGCTGGCACGCGATCCTGATGGTCGCTTGCCGCTCCACCAGATTGAGCCTGCGCTGGAACTCCTGGGTCTGAATTGCGACCCGATGAAGGCCGAGAAGCTGCCGCGACGGCCGGAGTCATATCCGGCCATTGTTGCCCTGACCGGGCGCGGCGTTGCCATCATCCATGAAGTGCGTAATGGCGATGCGCTGGTCTGGCGGCCGGAATACGGCGTGTCTCAGTGGCTGAAGCTGGACGACCTTGCCGCAGACTATGCCGGATGGCTGGCGCACGTATTCGGTGATCCGTCTGTCCTGCGTGACGATGCCTCGCCGTGGACGGCCCGCGCGCGCGGGCACTGGTTCTGGAGCGAGCTGCAGAAAAAGCGCCGCCAGTTCGGGCCGATCCTGCTGGCCTCGCTGCTGGTCAACCTGCTGGCGCTGGCCCTGCCGTTGTTCTCGATGAACATCTACGATCGCGTCATCCCCAACCGTGCGCAGTCCACGCTTTGGGTGCTGACCAGCGGCGTGCTGATTGCCTTTGCTCTGGATTACGCGCTGCGCAAGGCGCGCACCAATGTGCTGGACCAGATCGGCCGCGACCTAGATCTCAAGCTGTCACAGAAGATCTATTCCAAGATCCTTTCGGCCCCGCTTGCTGAGCGAAAGGGCCATACCGGCAACCTTGTCGCGCGCGTTTCCGAATTCTCGATCGTCCGCGATTTCTTCGCCTCCACCACCATCGTCCTGATCGTCGACCTGGTGTTCCTGGTGCTGTTTGTGGCGCTGATTGCCTATATCGCCGGATGGCTCGCGATGGTGCCGCTGCTTGCCGTGGCGGTCATGGGCATTGTCGGCATGCGGCTGCAGCACAAGGTCATCCAGGCTGCGCGTGAAGCCCAGACCGACTATGGCCTTCAGCAGACCCTGCTGGTCGAATCCATCTCGGGCATGGAAACGCTCAAGAGCATCGCGGGTGAGGGCATCATGCTTGGTCGTTGGCGGCGGCTTGCGGAGCTGGGGTCGCATTCGCAGCAGCGGCTGCGCGACATCACCTCTTCGGCGGTTTCGCTGGCCTCCACCTGCCAGCAGGTCGCCAATATCGCGCTGATCGTTGGCGGCTATTACCTCTTCGACGCGGGCAAGATCACGATGGGCGCGATCATTGCCATCGTCATGCTGTCGAGCCGGTCACTGTCCCCGGCGGCGCAGCTCGCCTTCCTGCTCACGCGTGGACAGCAGGCCCGGCAGACGCTGGATTCATTGCAGACGCTGTGGGAGCAGCCCGACGAGCGCAAGATGGGCAGCGCTTCGCTCACCCCCGAAGTGCGGTCGGCCAGCATCAAGCTTGAGAACCTTGAGTTCTCCTATCCCGACACCTCGGTTCCGTCGCTCAGCGGCATCAACCTTGAAGTCCGGCCCGGCGACCGTATCGCGATTATTGGACGTGTCGCGGCGGGCAAGTCCACGCTGGGGCGGGTCATCTGCGGCCTCTACCAGCCGACCGGCGGTGCCATGCTGGTCGACGGCATCGACAGCCGCCAATACCGCCCGCAAGACCTGCGCAGCGAGTTCCGCTTCGTCGGCCAGGACGCGGCGCTGTTCAGCGGTACGATCAAGGACAACTTGGCGCTCGGTTCGCACATCGTTGATGACCAGGACCTGATCGACGCGCTGCGCAAGACGGGCGCGGACCAGTTCCTCTCGCAGGATGCGGGCGGCTTTGACCGTCCGGTCGGCGAGGCGGGCGTTCGCCTTTCCGGGGGACAGAGGGCGTTCCTTACGCTCGCTCGTGCCATGGTCAGCCCTTCGAAGCTGCTGTTCCTTGATGAGCCTACCGGCGCCATGGACAGCCAGACAGAGAAACTATTTGTCGACCGACTGTCCCAGTCTCTGACACCTGACCAGACTCTGGTCATTTCCACCCACCGTCCGGCGCTTTTTGCCATCTGTAACAGGCTTGTGGTCCTCGACAGGGGCAGGGTGGTCGCTGATGGTCCTCGTGACGAAATCATCGCGTCAGCCACGCCGGGTATCGCCGGCGCCATGAGGCCCTGAAAATGTACGACACATCGGTGCTCCATCTGCGGTACTGCGACATGCTGGACCGCCCAGCGGTGCAGCGCGACATGCGCGCGCCCATCATGTGGGCGGCGCTTGCGCTGGTCGCTGCGGCATTGCTGGTTGTGCAGCTTGGCGGCTCGCTCAGCGGAATGGGCTGGGGCCAGGCAGAACGTCCAGTGGCCTCCGTCGCGTCAACTCAAGCACGTCAGGTCACCGACATGACGGTGGACGACAAGGCCCAGATCATGGCCGAAGGCACCACCGCGCAAGAGCAGAATGCTGCGATTGCCCTTTCCTCGTCGCCTGTCGAACAAGCAGGCGGGTTTATGGTTAATTTGGCCTCAACGTCGTCGCAGGCGACAGCGCTTCGCTGCCTCAGTCAAGCGGTCTATTATGAAGCGGCTACCGAACCGATGGAGGGCCGCCGCGCCGTTGCTCAGGTCGTCCTCAACCGCGTTCGGCACCCGGCCTATCCCAAGAGCGTCTGCGGCGTGGTCTATCAGGGTTCCGAACGGCGTACCGGGTGCCAGTTCAGCTTTACATGCGACGGCTCTCTGCTGCGTACGCCCATGGCCGGACCGTGGCGGCAGGCGCAGGAAGTGGCTCGCGCCGCGCTGGCCGGCTATGTGGAGAAGAGCGTCGGCACCGCCACCCACTACCATGCCGATTACGTCCTGCCGAAGTGGGCCTTCCAGCTTGCCAAGATCGAGCAGTTGGGCCGTCACATCTTCTATCGCTTCAACGGCAACTGGGGCCGGGCGAAGTTCCTGAGTGGACACTATAGCGGCCAGGAACATATCCCGGCGATCAACCTCCTTGCCCTGCGCCAGCGCGCTGCCAGCAATGACGGGTTAATCGAGCCGGTCTATGAAACCGGACTTACCGTTGCGCCGCACGTCACTGACCGTCACGCCACGGCCGATGTCGGCGGCAGGTTGGACGTTACCAAGGAATGGCGCCTGACCATACCCGATCCTGTGTCCGCCAGTTCCCGCTATCGTGATGCGGTTGCTCCGGCGCCTTCCCCAACACCTTCGCAAGCCACTGCCGAACAGCGTCAACCGGAAATGCCCACGTCATGATCAAGGAACAGATTGCCCGCATCAAAGACAAGCTGGGCGTCGATGAGTGGGACGGCAACCGGCGGCTGATCGCTATTTCCGGCCTGTGCATGTTTCTGCTGATCCTCTGGGCGGGCGTCGCCCGGATCGACGAAGTGACGCGGGGCATGGGCAAGGTCGTGCCTTCCAGCAAGGCGCAGCTTGTGCAGGCGGCAACACCGGCGACGGTTACGGCAATCATGGTGCGCCCTGGGCAGATGGTGAAGAAGGGCCAGCTTCTCGCCCGGCTGGATGACTCGCAATCATCTTCGGCGGTTGGCCAGCTCAAGGCCGAGAACGAACGGCTTGAAGCACGCGCGGCGCGGCTGGAGCAGGAAGGAACGGGCACAGGCAGCGATTGCGCGGAAGGCACTGCCTGCGCGGAAGAGTCGCGGCTGGCTGAACTGCGTCAGGCGACGGCCCAAAGCCGCGAGAGCGCGCTGGCGGCAGCAGTCGAACAGCGCCGCCGTGACCTGCAAGAAGGCATGGCCACCGTTTCCTCGCTTGATGCCAGTGCAAAGCTGGCGCGCGATCAGGTCAACATGCTGGCGCCGCTCGCAGCGAAGGGCATCGTCCCGCAGACCGAATTGATGACGGCCCAGCGCGAATTGGTCGACGTGCAGGGCAGGCTTGCGGCCGCGCGCCAAGGCGTCGCCCGCGCGCAGGCGGCGATTCAGGAGGCATCTGCCCAGCTTAGCGAAGCGCGCTTCGACTTTCGCGAAAAGGCGCTGAACGAGCGCAGCGAAATCACGACCAAGATCGCGGTCAATGCCGAGACCATGAAGGGTGCGAGCGCCCGGCTGGAACGCAACGAACTGCGCGCTCCCGCGACCGGCTATGTCAACGATGTGAAGGTCACGACAGTCGGCGGCTTCGTCAATGCGGGTGAGCAGCTGATGCAGGTGGTGCCGGTAGGCGATAAGCTGCTGGTGGAGGCCCGCGTAGCGCCAAAGGACATCGCTTTCATCAAGGTGGGCGACCGGGCGAATGTAAAGATCACCGCGTACGACTTCTCGATCTATGGCGGGCTTACCGGAAAGGTGCGCAACATCAGCGCCGACAGCATCTATGATGAGGCCGAGCGTCAGGCCTACTACAGCGTGATGATCGAGACCGACAAAGCCTATCTCGTCAAGAATGGCCAGCGGCTGCCTATCATGCCGGGTATGATGGCTGACGTTGAGATTATCACCGGCGCCAAGAGCGTTCTGGCTTACCTGTTGAAGCCGGTGCTCCGCGCATTCAACGAGGCGATGACCGAGCGATAGGTTGGCGCTGGCTCTGCCGGTTGGGGTTCAGCCCTATCCGCTGCTGGCCTATCGGTATCAGCATATCCGTGCAGCCACTTCTGTGACGTGCCGAATGACATGATCGGCCGGTAATCATGGCTCTCCGCAGCGTCGAGCAGCCGGTCGGTCGAATTGTCGAGCAGCCAGTACCGGCCCTCTGCCTTGACGATCAGCACTGCGTGGTCGGCGTTGCGGGCAAGGTCGCGGGCGAGGGTAAGATACATGTCTGAACGCGGCACGCCGGTCGCTGCCAGTAGCTGCATCTTGACGATGGCTATGTCTTCGCAGTCCCCGGCACGGGCGCGAAGCGTTTCAGAGGCGGTCGCCCAGTAGTCGGCCTTGCCGTAAAGGTTCCTGTCCTCGACAAAGCGGATGCGGGCATTGGCCCATGCATTGACGGCGGCCAGCTTGGCGCCGTTGGTCCCGACCGCGGAAACGCTACCCAGCGACTTGACGGCACCCTGCGACAAGGCCGCGCGCTGCACGCGATTCCAGCTTGGGTCGAAAGTGGTGTGGCGCACGGCGAGCCGCTTGCTGGCGAGAAAATCGCCATTTGCGTAGGACGGATCGACGATCGGAGAGCGCCCGGACGTTGCACTGGCGGGGCAGTTTAGCCCGATGTAGCCCATGCCGGTGACA